>JANXYS010000234.1 GCA_025355935.1 Chitinophagales bacterium
TCAAAAGTTACAGAAGATCCAGGCTGGCATTTCGCCATCAAAGCTTTAATAGGCCCCAGATCACCGCCATTAATCGTTCCTTGCTGTACCCCATTGAAACCCGCTCCGTTAAAGTAAACTGTTGCGCTTACAACTGAAAACCTAAGGTCGAAATCAAAGTTTTCCAACTCAGCACGGCAGAACTGCTGATTTTTAAACTCAACTGTTGCTACACGTGGACGTCCTGAACCTACTTTAAAAATAGGATCTGGTATTTTTTTAACCCTGAAGCCAAAAGTACTTGGTTTTCCATCAGGGCTAACGGTTATAGATGCCGCACCAATTGAACTAACCCGAACAGTTCTTTTTGAACCCGAACCATTAATAGTTCCTCCACTCATGCTAACCGTTGTTTTATCCCAGCCCGTGGGCGAGCCAATGGTAACCGGGTTATCAACTCCGATGTAGAACACATTCATCTTATCCAGCATCACTGCTGCCCCACCCGGGGTACCAACCGTGTATTTAATTGTGTAATCTTTACTTTCTTTAGACCCATCAGGTTTGGTATAAGTTACATGCACAGGAACAGATCTTTCTCCACCACCTTCGGCAGTAAATTCTTTAACCGCAACTCCGTTTGCGTCAACTGCTGCTCCAGAGCCACCAATTGATATTTCAGGTCTTGCCTCAGTACTAAAAGCACCAACACCTGCAGAAATGGTTACTTTATCCCCTGGCATCACGTAGTTTGAACTCTGACCAACAATGGCTGCGAACTCATTATAAACAACTTTTACTTTGCCAATCTGGTTGTGAGCAAACGTTACAACCTGGTTCTCTGCATTTCTTACATTGTTTTGATATTTGCTCAAAAGTG
This sequence comes from Chitinophagales bacterium, assembly GCA_025355935.1. Classification (GTDB taxonomy): domain Bacteria; phylum Bacteroidota; class Bacteroidia; order Chitinophagales; family Chitinophagaceae; genus Ferruginibacter. Next base: position 860 of record JANXYS010000234.1, read on the forward strand.
TGATAGCGGCCACGGTAGGCATCATCCTGAAGTTAGGCGTAGTTGCATCTTTTGCAGGATCTACATCCAAAGCCAGCGTTTGTGAAAACTGCTTATTGACTTCCGGATTTTTAAGTAAGGCAGCTTTAAAAGCTTTTAATTTGTCATCCAATTCCTTTCCTTTTCCTTCAGTATCCATTAACCTTGAAGATGCATTTAAGTCATCGAGTTTATAATCTTCATAACCATGAGCGTCTTTAATTACCGCGCCAGTGGCATCTTTTTTAAGTCCGGAAGATGTTTTAAGTTCTGTCTTTAAATTCTCAAGATATTCAAACATTTTATCTGATTCTGTCTTGGCATCGGCAGCTACCGGCGCCCATATTGCAGCGTTTTTTTGTGTTTGCGGGTCTTTCACTAGAGACGCAAGTGATTCAAACAGCGTTGTATTAGCTGAATTGATACTTACGTTTGATTTTTGCAAGCTGGTATCTACAGTTTTGAAGGCTTCGATAACCTCAGCGGATACGTTCAGTGCCAGCAATGCTGTAAGCACCAAATACATCAGGTTGATCATCTTCTGCCGGGGCTCTTTTGGTAAAGCCATATCTGGTTCGTATTTATGGTTTTATTAAAATTGTTTGGATTAATTAGAAGGGTATTCAATAAATCTAGCGACCCTGCATTGCGCTTAACATATTACCATAAACAGAATTTAGTTTGCTTAGGTTAGTTGCTAATGCACCAATTTGTTCTTTGGCTTTGTGCGCATCCTCAACACTTCCCATCATTGCCTGGCTTGCTTCAGCCATCTTACCGTAGAAACTATTAAGAGCTTTCAGGTGGTTGTTGCTTTCTTTTAATTCAAGTTCATAAATAGTGTTTAATGAACCCAGATTTTTAGTTAATACCTGTACCTGCTCATGGAAGCCCTTTGCACTTTCTGAAGCATTACTAAAAGATGCCATGGTAGTTGCACTATTATTAAATGCGGTTGTCATTGAAGACATTGCCGTAGCCGCTTCTTTAGTTTTTATACTAAAATCACCTGTTGATTTTACAACATCTCCTACATCAGAGATTCCACTAACGGTAGTACCGAGTTTTTGAAACCCTTCACCTAATCTTTTAAGATTAGTAGGCGTAATATCCGCATCCTGCAACATTTTGTCCATACTTTTTAAAGCCGGATTACCAGTGTCAACCTGCGCAACAGCTACTGCACCTTCGGGAGGGGGAGCTAATAAATATAACAATGCATAGCCCAGAAAGATTGCAGCTTCCGTATAGAGACCTATTTTAAGCCAAACATCAGCACCGGGTGCATGTGTAATTTTGAAAAGTGCACCCAGAAGTACAGGAACAGCCGCAGCTGAAACTAAGATGTTAAGAATACGATCGATGGGACGTGATTGACCAGCAGCCATAAGAAAAGAATTTTAAGTTTTAAATGGGGATTGTTTTTATAAGAAAGTTGATTGTAAACTGCGTTAGAATAATAACCCATTCCATGAATGGGTTATTAAATGCATTGTAAATGGTAAACTAGAAGTGTATTCTATATGAGATGATATTTATTAAACTTATTTGCCGCGTTTGTTTGGAGCAGGGGGCAAATCTATCACACATCTAAAGCCAATATAAGATTTTGAGGTATCCTGGTATTCGTAACTACGAGTACTTGTCTGTAAGAAATAACCAACGTCTTTCCAGCTTCCGCCGCGAAGAACTTTACGTTTCATTCTTGGAGGATCTGAGTCTTTTGCATTCCAGCGAATGTCCGGATTCATATCATGCTGGAAATTATATCCACCTTCATAGTACAAAGAAGAAGTCCATTCTGCAACGTTTCCAGCCATGTTATACAGGCCAAAATCATTTGGCCAGTAAGCATCAGCTCTAACAGTATACAAACCTCCATCTTCAGGATAGTTACCGCGACCGGGCTTAAAGTTTGCAAGTAAACATCCTTTGCGATTCCTTAAATAAGGACCACCCCAAGGATACGGTGATTGTGAACGACCGCCACGAGCCGCGTATTCCCATTGTGCTTCAGTAGGAAGACGGAAATCACTTTCAGCAGTTCTTTTTTTACCTTCAAGCCAGGCATTTAGGTAATGAGTTCTCCACTCGCAAAATGCAGTTGCCTGTTTCCAGCTAACACCAACAACAGGATAGTTTCCGTATGCCGGGTGACTGTAATATTTTTTTGCCATTGGCTCGTTGTAAGAATAGGCGAAATCACGAACCCAGCACAATGAATCAGGATAAACAGGAATTTGTTGTTTTACAATAAAAGCAGAACGCGGAACGGTTGCATCCCTGTTCTGCGCGGCTGCTTTGTAATCAAAAGTTTCAGATTGATAAACAATTTTTCTGGAATCAAGTTCTTTCTTTCCAAAAATCCGGTTATCCGGTGTTACTATAATTGCATCTATCTTTTCGATCGTAGCTTTATCACCCCATTTGATGGTGGCAGCTTTTTTCCAATCTATATATTCGTTACCGTCCTGACCTTGTTTCACATACCCCATCAACTTTGCGGCAATAGAGTCAGTTACCCACTTCGTAAACTGCCGGTATTCATTGTTAGTGATTTCAGTTGCATCCATCCAGAATCCGCTGATAGACACCTGCTTATTCCTGGCGGTATACGCATAATTGATATCTTCATCACTCGGACCCATGTGAAAAGTTCCCGGTGGGATAAATACCATACCCGGCGGTTTGGATAAATTCCATCTTACTCCAGGTGCAACACCGTGCAACTGACCATCGTTTGGCAATGAGCCAGATTTCTTTTTTCCACTTAGCATTTTACAACTGCTTGCGGAAGTAGCAAGAGCAGCTACAGCTAGTACGTAGAATAACCGATTGTTCATTTTTTTAAACTTTGAGGGTAATAGCAAATGTAATGAATTTTTAAACTTGGTTGCATTGCAAGAATTTTGATTTTACCAAAACTTTTCACAAAATATAGCCCCGTAATCTGTAATAAACGATCGCTTTATTTAAATATTGTGATTATTTCGGATAACACTTAATAATTTATCTGTTCAAGCAATTCGATTGCCGTTGTCACAGGGTCAAGACACTGATAGTTTATGCATCTATATGCAAGGGGTATGTCAGAAAACAATTTCCCTTTTAGAATAGGCATTTCTCCAGGCTCCGTTCCCGATTGAAGAACTTTATTTGGAATGAATTGTACTAAAATCTCTTTCAACAATTGTTCCACATCTTTGCCCGTTACTCCGATCTCGTGAATCCCTTTAAATTGCTGCTGCAGGGCTGTACCCCAAACTGAAAACGAAGAAGGATATTTTAGTATTGTGTCTTTTAAAGAAGCGATCATGTCTAAAGAACTGGCTTTCCAGTCCTTTTTATCAAATACTAACGATAAATAACTCATGTTGGTTGCCATTACTGCGTTTCCGGAAGGTATGGCGGAGTCGTAAAACTCCATTTTTCTAACCACAGTGTCTTTCTGCTCTACGTCGGTAAAGAAGAATTGAACGTTGTCCGGCGACCTAAAATTCTTTTCCACATATTGGGTAAGCTTTTTAGCAGTAGCCAGGTAATCCTGGTTACCGGTTATTTCCTGCAGGTAAAGACAGCCCTGGATAAAGAAGGCATAGTCGTCGAGAAAAGCGTAGTGCGTAGCCTTCCGATTTTTATAAGTATGATATAACCCGCCATCATCGTTTCTTTTAAACTTTACTACCAGGAATTCATAGAGCCGAATAGCCTCCTCCCGATATTCCTCTTTTTGCAAAGAGGCATACGCCCGGCATAATGCGGTCAGAAGCAAGCCATTCCATCCAAGAAGGATCTTATCATCGGTAGTTGGGCGTATCCGCTCATTACGCACCTTTAGCAGCTTTAAGCTACAAGTTCGAATCATTTCCTCAAATTCGTCCTCCTGCTTACCGATGCTTTTAGCGAACGCCGCGGGCAAAGTAGTTACGTTTAAAATATTTTTTCCTTCCCAATTTCCTTCCTCAGTTACATTGTAGTACTTACAATACCATTCACTATCTACATGAAGAATATTATCAATTTCCATTTTATCCCACACATAAAACTTCCCTTCAATTCCTTCGCTGTCTGCATCAATGGCTGCATAATAGCCGCCAGCCGAATCTTTCATCTCGTTTGTAAGAAACGCAAGCGTATGCTCTATAGTTTTTTTATAGATATTGTTCCTGTTTATTTGAAACGCATCGCATAACACATTTATAAGCAGTGCATTATCATACAACATTTTCTCAAAATGCGGGACTAGCCAGAATGCGTCGGTACTATACCTCGAGAAACCCCCGCCAATCTGGTCGTAAATTCCCCCGTTTACCATTTTTTGTAACGACAACTCTGCCTGTTTTTGCGCACCTTCGTTTTTGAAAAACCATGCATGTTGTAAAAGATATTGTATACAAAATGTTTGGGGAAATTTCGGTGCTGCCCCAAATCCGCCCTCAACAAGATCTGCACTTTTGAGCAGGTTTTCAGCTATAACCTCACAGTCTGCCTCATTAAACATTTTTTCTTCTTCAGCATATAGAGGTGAACTTAAAGCAAATGAGTTTGACTGGCTTATATGTGAAATAAGTTGGCTGGCCTGTGCTTCCACTTCTTTGCGTCGGTTTTGCCAGGCATCAGAAATAGAAAGTAACACGTCTGTCCAGGAGTTTCGCCCAAAGGCTTTTTCAGGGGGAAAGTAGGTTCCACCATAGAAGGGTCGCGCATCAGGCGTTAAAAACACGTTGAGGGGCCAACCACCGTTTCCTGCTATTGCCTGCACTGCATCCATGTATATATGATCAAGGTCAGGACGTTCTTCCCGGTCGATCTTTATATTTATAAAATGCTCGTTCATGACAGCGGCGGTATCCTCATTTTCAAAACTCTCCCGTTCCATCACGTGGCACCAGTGGCAGGCAGCATAGCCAATACTCACCAGTATTGGTTTGTCCTCCATTTTTGCGGCCTCCAATGCATTTGAACCCCATGCAAACCAATGCACCGGGTTGTGCGCGTGTTGCAGCAAGTATGGACTTGACTCATTTATCAACTGGTTGCTATGTATTACCGGCATAATGGTGAATATTGTTAAACAGAAAAGGCTTTTTAAGCAAAAAGGTTTCAAAAGCCAATGCTTATGAAACCTTTCCGTAAAATTGCAGGTAAAATTTATCTAAAATAAGAGGAATTAATGTGTAAGGAAAGTTACTTCTTTTTTTCTGAAAGAATAAACTTTTCGAGGGCGCTCACCATGCTTGGACTTTGTGGAAGAGGGGCCCTAATTTCAAGCACTAATCCGGCTTCTTCAGCCGCTTTCAATGTGTTGATACCGAAAGCACCCAACGTTGTTCCATTTTGTTTAAAAGCGGGAAAATTTTCAAGTAAACTCCTTACGCCCCCGGGGGTAAAGAAACAAATTACGTCGTAGTTCCTGTCAATCACTTCGCGTATATCGTTACTAATAATTTTATAGAGTACCGGTGTTGCGTATCCGCAGTTATGTGATTTTAGCCAGTTAGTAATTTCGCTATCAAATGCTTCAGAGCATGGATAAAGAAATTTTTCATTATCCTTATGCTTATTAATCACATCAAACAAACTTTTATTCGTTCCATCGGCACCGTAAAATACTTTTCGTTTGCGATATAGAATAAATTTCTGAAGGTATAATGCGACGGCTTCAGTGATGCAAAAATATTTTGTATCCTGCGATACCGTTACTTTCATTTCGTCGCAGATTCTGAAGAAATGATCAATAGCATTCCGGCTGGTAAACACTACTGCTGTGAAAGCTGCAATGTCAACTTTCTGTTTACGAAATTCTTTTGCGGGTATACCTTCTACAACTATGAATGGAAAAAAATCGAGGCTTAGATTGTACTTTTTTGCAAGATCAAAATAGGGAGATTTTTGACCGTCGGGTTTCGGCTGGGCAATAAGTATCTTTTTAACTTTTCTGGCTGGTACGGCAGCCTCCTTAGCAGGGTTTTTTATCATACTTAACATCCAAATGTGAACGAATTTACAAATTTCTATCGAAAAAAAACAACACGGCTTTATAAATGATAAAAAGGGGCAAGATCTCCACTGCAAAGATATAAAGAAAAAAATGAAAGCGACTTACTCGGATTTTACTTTGTAGTAATCCGTATGATCGGAAAAAGCGCATAAGCATCAGCAACGCAATAAGTGCAAACGAAAAAATAATAGAAATATTCGCAATGCTCTTGTCGGAAAACGCAAGTACTACGATAATGGGCAAGAGACAGATTCCGATAATTTTATTTATAAGAAAGATAATAAAAGTGTAGGTATCTGCTTCTGCTTTGTACCCGGTAATCCAGCCTGTAAATTTTAAAGACAAGTATTTAACCAGGTATATGACCGCAGTGCCCATAATACAATAAACAATTAATCGCCAGTTCACAGTAGTGCCTTCGAGATTATAATAACGTAGTACGAAATATAAATAAAGACCGGCAGAGATTACAAAGATGAGGTTAAAGATTAGAGATGGCAATTGATCCTGTACTAACTGATCGGTAAGCTGGCTCTGCCGTAGGGACGAATTAAAAAACACGCGGAACAAGTTTGAAAAATACTTAGCATATGCTGCCCGGGCAATTGCAAACAAAAGAATAATGACTGTTAGAATATAAAAAAAACTATCGTCGTTACGTGCCTTCCTTGGAATGACCTCTTCATGGATGGCAGGGGTAGACGAGTTGAAGAAAATATTATCTTTCAAAATCGCTTTCAGGGGGTCAGCAACTTGCAAAGTCGTCTTCATTTTAACCGAGTCAAGGGCTGCACTTACTGGAACCGCAACCTGTGCGTATGCACGCAATCCAATAAAAAGAAAGGCCGCAATAACAAAAATAAAAATGCTGGAAGCTCTGTTCATCTGCGACAAAAATAATTAAAAGCAGTACCCTTTTAAAAGTAATTTATATATCCAAAATGAATTTTCGAAGATTCCCGGATATTAAACTTCACATCATTTCGCTTGCCTGCAGCGAAACTGAGGTTAAGTAAACCGGCCTTCGTTTCAAATAAAATACCCACGCCGCCGCCGGTGAATTGATTATTAACGTTCAGATCCTGGTATTTATTTTTAGCGGCCGCCACATCAATGAAAGTAAAAAGATAAGAGTTTCGTCCTATAAGGTAACGGTATTCAGCAGTGAGTACTGCATATTGGGTTGCGTAAACACTTTCTTCATCAAAACCGCGAAGTAATTTATAGCCGCCAATCTGGTAAAGTTCGTTCCTGAAGATATTTGGGCTACTGTAAAACCCGCCATTAATTGCCGTTTTAAAAACGCCCCCCTTACCTAACGGGAAGTAATGCGCCAAATTACCCCGTATTCGTAATTGGTAACTTTTCAGTTTAATGGAGTCATACAGGGAGGCATAGTTGAATCCCGGATCCTTAATGCCCAATATTTCGTTGCTCTTTTTTATATTTTTAATTCCCACAACTGTAACTACATTTATCTCGTTACCACGCCGCGGATTGAGGCGATAGTTCGTATTAAGCCATTCATAATTCAATCCCACATTTTTCGCTGAAACATCTACATTTGGCGGAAGCGACCTTTGTGCCTTCACAACATTAGTATCAATTGATCCCTGGAGCAAGGTGGCATTTTGTAATTGTAAAAAAAGTTTTCCCGACTGGTTATTAGTTAGGTTGAATTGCACGCCTACCTGGGCATTTACCTGTAAAAAGCTGGAATCTTTTTTAAAAAGGTCGAACAAAAAGTTAAACCCAAACGCTGAATTAAAAATATACGGCTGGTCATAGCCCAGGTTTAAACGCGGCGATTTAGGCTGCAGCTGCTGCCATTTAAGCAATAGGCTTTCTCCCGTACCGAAAAGATTTTTAAGATCAAGGTTAACGTCGCCGGTTACCTGCAGTTTACCCGATTTATTTGCAGAAGGTAAAAATCCTACAATAAAATTCACCTGGCTGCTCTTTTTTGGCTCAACATATAGGTTGAGAACCGATCCGCTTCCCAGCATCATGATATCTGACCCCTGGAGTGGCGTGAGGTATGGTAATTCGAGGATGCGCTTATCAACCTGTTGTAATCTTTCTCTGTTGTAAACACTCCCGTTATTAATGTTTAAATAATGCTGAAGGAATTTTTTATTGATCTTCGTTTTTCCATATACCCTAATACTGTCAATATGGTATAAAACACCCTTATCTGCCTTAAGGTTGGCTTTAAACTGGTCGTCTTCCACAACTATACTGTCCAAATAAACTGACGCAAAAGGATATCCGATCTTATCATAAAAGTCGAGGAGGTTTTGCAGCAGCACTTGCAGCTGAGAAAGATTGAGGGGCTTATTGTTAAAGTTTTTTTCTGAAAATCCTGCAGACTGTAATGCCAGCGTTTCGATGTTGAGGGTACGTAAGCTAATCCAGTTGTACTTCCGACCAGGATAAAGGCTTATGTGTATCCCCTGGTCATCCTCCCAACTACTATCCACGGATGCCACGGGGTATCCTTTTGAAGCCAGCAAAGCCGGAATTTTATTTATATAGGTAAATGCCTCTGATGAATTGCTAAAGTGAGTTTCCAATTGCGGACCTGCAATTGCAAACGAACTATCTTTACCAACAAGATGTACAACAAGGGCAAAGTTATTTTTACCCGGTGTTGCCTGGGCAGAAACGTCAGTGAAAGGAAAGCACAGAACCAACAAAAAAATAGCCCCTAGTATTTGCCTTAAAAGAAAATTCATCTTTACAAATAATTCTAAACCCAAATCTACAAATCTTTTGGCCGGCATCTACGTCCATATACCCTTTTGCAGGAAAGCCTGCACATACTGCAATTTTCACTTCTCTACATCACTAAAATTGAAAGATGATTATTTACAGGCTTTGATAAAAGAAATCCTTTCCGCAGAGAATGCGCTTGCAGAAAATAATCACATGGAAACAATTTACCTCGGCGGTGGAACACCCAGCCTCTTAACGGCGTCAGAACTCAGCATGCTTTTGGAAGCTATTGACTCGAAATTTTCGGTAGACCCTGCTGCGGAGGTAACCCTCGAAGCAAATCCCGATGATATCAACCTTCAGAATGCAAAAAATTGGCTGGCAATCGGCATCAACCGTTTGAGCGTCGGTCTTCAATCTTTCAATGAGGTTGAATTAAAATGGATGAACCGTGCGCATTCAGCAATGGACTCACTGCAAAGTATAGACGATGTATTGTCAGCGGGATTTTCAAATTTTTCTGCCGACCTTATTTACGGGTCTCCGTTACAGAGCAATGATGATCTTCGTACAAATGCACTAATCCTATTTGAAAAAAGGGTGCCCCATATTAGCTGTTACGCGCTTACCGTTGAACCAAAAACTGCACTTGACAAAATGATCCTTAATAAGCAGTCGGATCCTGTAGATCCGGATAAACAGGCAGAGCACTTCGAAATTCTTCTTAACCTGATGGATCAATACGGCTACGAACAATACGAAACAAGCAACTTCGCCTTACCCGGGTATCGAAGCAAACACAACAGCAGTTACTGGCAAGGAAAAGCATATTACGGATTTGGTGCTTCGGCACATTCTTATGATGGTAAATGCACCCGCCGATGGAACGTGGCAAACAATGCTTTGTACATTCAATGCATCAACTCAAATCAGCAAGCCTTTGAAGAAGAGCGATTAAGCCTAACACAGCAACTAAACGAATATATTATGACCTCCCTGCGCACCATAGAGGGTTTAAATTTAGAAAGGGTTAGAAAAGAGTTTGGCGAAGCTGAATTCGAACGGCTTAAAAAATCCTGCATGAAATATATCAGCCAGCAATTAATGACAGAGGATAATAATACACTTAGCTTAACGCGAAAAGGAAAGTTTTTAGCGGACGGGATCTCGTCCGACCTTTTTGCATCATCCTAAATGAGTGATTTCTCAATTTCTGAAAAGCCTTCTCTTGCAGAAAAATTGTTCCAAAGAATATTATAAACGGCTGTAGCGATGGGCATCTGCGCCCCGATCTTATCGTTAATGAAATTCATACACTTGCTCGCATAATATCCTTCGGCTACCATGCTCATTTCGAGCTGCGCTGCTCTTACGGAATATCCTTTACCGATCATATTTCCGAAAGCGCGATTCCGGCTATGCAATGAGTAACAGGTAACGAGAAGATCGCCGAGGTATACTGAAGCGGCATAATTGTTATGAGCCTGGCTGCTCGCAGTGTTGTGATCAATATAGCCCACTTCGGCATTTATGATTCCGGCGGTACGAAGAAAGCCAGCCATCTCATCGGCGCTGTTGGCAATGAGAACGCTTAAAAAATTATCGCCATAATCGAGGCCATGGGCCATGCCCGCTGCAACAGCATAAATATTTTTTAATACGGCGGCGTATTGTACACCGTAAATGTCTTTGTTTAAAACTGTATTTAGATAGGGCGTTTTAAAGTGATGAGCAATGCTGCTGGTGGCAATTTCATCAACCCCCGTGAAGGTGAGATAAGAGAGCTTTTCTGATGCAACTTCTTCAGCATGGCAAGGGCCCAGTACGGCAAAATAATCTTCAATCGGAACGCTGAAATTTTCTTTCAGGTAATCATTTAGTAACAGGTTGTCTTCGGGAAGAATTCCTTTAATGGCTGAAACAATTTTCTTATCCGAGAATATCTCGGGAGGAAGGTGTTGAAGTGCTCCGGTCGCATAGGCCGCAGGGATGGCCACTACTACTACATCGGAATTCTCAATTACCTCTACTGCGTTAGTAGTAAGCGAGAGCTGGCTAATATCAAATTTTGCTGATGGAAGGTATTGCGTGTTATGGCTTCGGAGTTTAAATTGCTGGATGGCAGCTTCACTCCTGTTCCACCAGTAAATCGACTGGCCGTTATCTGTAAGAATTTTTGCCAGGGCGGTACCCCAACTTCCACTGCCAAGTATTCCGAATTTCATGCCGGGAAATTAATGATAAATATGAAGACCGTTGAATGTACAGCATTAGCAGGCCTTCTTGTAAAACTACAAACCAAGTTTATCAACTGCGAGTTGTGCTGCTATCTGGCTCGCGTCTTTTTTGTTATACCCTTTTGCCTGTGAGATCAATTCGCCATCCACTGTAGCGCCTATTGTAAATAACCGGCGGCCATTTTCAAATTTCTCATCAAGCGTCGCAAACTCAAGCGCCTTACCATTTTTGTTGGCCCAGCCGTACAATTTATTTTTGATGTTGATCTCAAGTATTTCAAGATCGTCAGTAAAAAGATGGGGTAAAATAATATATTGTTCTACCCATGTTTGAGTTTTTTTATATCCTTTATCAAGGTATACAGCTCCTATCAATGCTTCGAGGGTATTTCCGAATATCTGGGAAACCTTTAAGGCGTTATCGAATTTATTATAAAACGTAATTTTTTTCAACCCCATTTTTAAAGCTATTTCATTAAGCTTTTGCCGGTTCACCATTTTACTTCTCATCTCTGTTAAGAACCCTTCGCCTTTGTATGGATATTTTCTGAAAAGGTAATGGGCAATGATAGAACTTAATACGGCATCACCGAGAAATTCCAGTCGTTCGTTATTTTCATCGGCACCTTCGCGCACAGAACGATGGCTGAGGGCAGTTTTATACAGTGAGACGTCGCCGGGGGAAAATCCCAGGATATTATTGAGCTGCTTTTTGAAAGCCTTTTTTTTGGGCTCGGTTTCAAAAATATCCCTGATGAATTGTAGTGTACTGATAGTGTGTAGATTTAACCGAAATTAGTATTTTAGTTGTTGTACACAAATTACAGGAAATACAACAAATGCAGAACTCCAAATTTCCACAACTTTCCGCCTCAATGAGACTAAAATTATGATGTTTCCTGAACAACCCGCTGTTACAGGAAATGCTTTAAATTACTTATACAGAAACGGGGAGCTGGCTAATTTAAGCTACGTATTTTTTTATGATCACAGATGCATTATGCCCGCCGAAACCGAAAGTATTACTTAGTGCCGCATTGACGGTTTTGTGCTGTGATTTATTAAAGGTGAAGTTTAATTTGTGATCAAGTTCCGGATCATCCGTAAAATGATTAATAGTTGGAGGAATGATATCTTTTGTAACTGCCATAATACAGGCAAGCGATTCAAGTGCCCCCGCTGCACCCAGGCAATGGCCCGTCATGCTTTTTGTAGAACTAATATTCAGGTTGTAGGCATGTTCGCCAAACACGCTGAGAATTGCTTTAGTTTCAGCAACATCTCCTAACGGCGTTGAAGTTCCATGAACATTTATGTAATCAATATCATTAGGTTGAAGGCCTGCGTCTGCAAGCGCAACGGTCATTACGTTTCGTGCGCCCAGCCCATCAGGGTGAGGGGCAGTTATATGGTATGCGTCGGCGGTTGCGCCGCCGCCCGCGATTTCGCAGTAGATTTTAGCGCCTCTTGCAAGAGCGTGTTCAAGGCTCTCAAGTACCAGTACTCCGGCGCCTTCGCCCATCACAAAACCATCACGGTCTTTATCGAAGGGACGACTTGCCGTTTGAGGATCGTCGTTGCGTTCGCTAAGTGCCTTCATTGCGTTAAATCCGCCAACACCTGCTGCACTAACAACCGCTTCACTTCCGCCGGTAATAACTACATCAGCCTTGTTAAGGCGAATATTGTCAAAAGCGTCTATAATAGCGTTGGTAGACGATGCACAAGCACTTACAACAGCGAAATTCGGACCACGGAATCCATGGCGCATTGATATCTGCCCCGCAGCTATATCAAGAATCATCTTTGGAATAAAAAAGGGATTGAATCGTGGGGTACCATCACCGGAAGCAAAATTGATAACCTCTTCCTGGAAAGTAATTAAACCACCAATGCCGCTGCCGAAGATTACGCCGACCCTGTCGGGGTTTACATTTTCTTTAGTAATTCCCGCATCTTTAACGGCTTCATCGCTTGCTACCAGCGCGAACTGGCAGTAACGGTCCATCTTGCGGGCTTCTTTCCGCTCAAAATAATCGATAGCTTCAAAATCTTTAACCTCACAGGCAAACCTTGTCTTAAACTTTGTAGCATCAAATTGCCGGATAGACTCGCACCCACTTACACCATCAGCAAGTCCCTGCCAATATTCATTAACAGTTTTTCCAATGGGAGTAAGGGCACCTAACCCAGTAACGACTACTCTTTTTAAAGCCATACAATTTGCCTGTGATAATTAAATGACCGGCCAACGGTTGTTGCCGGGGATGAATTTTACTTAGCGTTTTCTTCTAAATAAGAAACTGCCTGACCAACAGTTGTAATAGTTTCAGCCTGTTCATCCGGGATAGAAATGTTGAATTCTTTTTCGAATTCCAT
>JANXYS010000307.1 GCA_025355935.1 Chitinophagales bacterium
GTCAACACGGAAACGCTAGAAGCAAGACTTGGCCGCTTATCTGCGCTAGCGGGTAATTTGTCAGCACGGATACGCTAAACCCATGCCCTGGCCGCATATCCGCGCTAGCGGGCATAATCATATATCAACACGGCTACCCCATACACAAGCCCTGGCTGCACATCCGCGCTTGCGGGCATAATCATATATCAACACGGATACGCTATACATAAGGCCTGGCTGCATGCCCGTGCTGGCGGGCATAACAACTGTGGTCACGTCTTTCCCGCGAAGCGGAACTTTGTGCATCTTGCTGTCTTCGAGTCTTCGTGGCGAAAAAATATATAAAAAAAAGCTTCCCGATTTTCACCGGGAAGCTTTTATCTATAAGAAGTAAAATAGTTATTCTGCTGCTTTCGCTTCTTCAGCAGCCTGGTCGCCGTCTAAACGCGCTTTAAGATCTGCAAGTGCACTGAGGTCGCCAAGAGTGGTTTTTTCAACCTTGCTCTGGATAACTTTCACGGCTTTCTTGGTAGATTCCGCTTCAGCTCTCTTCTCCTTCATTACTACTTGTTTCTCTTCTTCTTTCTCCTGCTCCCATAAACGGGTATGACTTACAACGATACGTTTGTCGCTGCGCTCAAATTCAATCACCATGAAATTAGCAATCTCATCTGCAACAATCGACTTACCATCTTCCTTCATCAAATGACGGGTTGGCGCAAAGCCTTCCAAACCATAAGGAAGCTGGATCATCGCACCTTTATCATCTTTCTTTATAACTGTTCCTTCGTGCGTTGAACCGATAGTAAAGATTGACTCAAGACTTGTCCATGGATCTTCTTCAATTTGCTTATGTCCTAACTGCAGTTTACGTCCATCCTTATCAATACTTAAAATAAGCACTTCGATGTCGTTGCCTACTTTGGTGTACTCATTCGGGCTGTTGAAACGCTTCAACCAGCTTAAATCGCTGATGTGGATCATACCACCAATACCTGTTGCTAATTCAACAAACACACCATACGGAGTAATGTTTTTAACAACACCACTGTGCTTGCTTCCTTCAGGGAAATGATTTCCAATTGTGCTCCATGGATCTTCGGTAAGCTGCTTGATAGACAAACTCATTTTGCGCGTGTCTTTATCAAGTGTTACAACCTTGGCTGCATATTCGTCGCCCAGTTTGAAGAACTCTTTTGCATTGATTGGTGTGTTAGCCCATGTAATTTCACTTACGTGAACCAGACCTTCCACTCCTGGCATGATCTCGAGGAACGCACCGTAATCTTCAATATTTACAACCTTACCTTTTACAACTTCACCTTCTTTGAGGTTTTCTGCTAAAGTATCCCAAGGATGCGGAGTAAGTTGTTTCAGGCCAAGACTAATACGTTTTTTGTCGTCATCAAAGTCAAGCACAACAACGTTCAGCTTCTGATCCATCTTCAATATTTCTGAAGGATGGTTAATACGTCCCCATGAAATATCAGTGATGTACAATAAACCATCTAAGCCACCAAGATCAAGGAATGCTCCGAAGTCAGTGATGTTTTTAATAGTTCCTTCCAATACCTGGCCTTTTTCAAGTTTGCCGATAATTTCAGCCCTCTGAGCTTCAATATCGCTTTCGATAAGTGCCTTATGAGATACAACTGCATTTTTAATTGCTTCGTTGATCTTAACAACTTTAAATTCCATTGTCTTACCCACGAACTGGTCGTAATCGGTAACTGGTTTAACGTCGATCTGGGATCCTGGTAAGAATGTTTCCATACCAAATACATCCACGATCAAACCACCCTTGGTTTTGCTGGTAACCAAACCGGTAACAATTTCACCTGTTTTGTTAACCTCCACAATCCTTTCCCATGCTCTTGTAGTACGGGCCGATTTGCGGCTAAGGTTCAGGTTTCCGTCCCTGTCTTCCTTTTCAACAACCATTACTTCAATAACGTCACCCACTTTAACGCCGCCCGGAATATCACGGAACTCGTTAAGCGAAATGAGGCCATCGCTTTTAAATCCGATGTTAACAACAGCATCTGTTTTGGTTAATGATTCTACAGTTGCCTGTATCATTTCACCATCGTTGATTTGTTTGAACGTGTTATCATAAACACTGTCGTACTTCGCTTTTTCCTCGGCATTATAAGCTGATACATTGCGTTTATCCCTGCTCCAGTCAAAATCATCATGGGCAGTTTCTACATGCTGAACCGGTGCAGGCGCTTCTTCAACCGCTACCTCGGCTTGTTCAGGCTCGTTTGTTGTCGCAGTTCCTTCGGCTACCTCTGTAGCTTTAGGCTCCTGATCCTCTGCGTTTAGTTGTTTGTTAATATTAAATGACATAGTATACCCCGTGGTTTTATACGGGGATGCAAAACTACTATTTTTTTTCTAAAGAATTGCCGGTTTTCAAGGAGAAAGCAGCGATAAAAAAAACCCTCGCCATCTATAAAAGACGGGAGGGTTTTTGAGTATTTAAGATGATGTTTATAATACTACTACTCTGCCTGTTTTAATTCTATTTCCCTTAGAGTCAGACAGTTCGACAGTATAAATTCCAGCACCAAAGTTGGTAAGATCTACCGGCATGTTGGTATATGCAGCCAGTACCGGGTAACTTTTTGAGAATACCCTGGATCCTTTGCTGTCAAAAATAGTTAGCACCCGCGCCGTCAATGCATTGCCTAATCGTGGATCTGAGTAGAACCTTACATTGAATTTACCCGTGTTAGCATTCGGATAGATAAACAGGCTTGAGGATGCAGAATCTCTTACCGTGAAAGTATTGGATGTACCGCCGCAACCATTTACATCACTCACAACCACGTAATAATCGCCAAGAGCATCTACGCCAATACCCGGAAGCATATTCGACATCGCACCAGGCACTACAACGCCATTCCTGTACCAGGTGAAACTGGCGCCTGCATTTGGAGTTACGGTTGCGGTAAGGGTAGTTGTTAAGCCGGGAAGAAGGGCTGAATTCGGACTTGCACTTACTACTATTACCGGTAACGGGTTTACAGTTAATTTACCAACAGAACTGAAAATGGTAGAGTTACAAGAGGTCACATACAACGAATCCCTGTAGAGGTAATTATTCATGGCTGCTGTGGCTCCTTTGATAGTAAGCGTGTCGGTGCTGGCTCCTGAATATACACCCGTATTGGCAACATTAGTATAGGATGTGCCACCATCCTTGCTTACCTGGAACTGGTGTTGAATACCTGTGCCGCCGGTGGGTGCACTTGCCGTGAAGGAAGTATTGCTGCCTATGCACACCGATTTGTTAGCCACGGTAGATGTTCCTGAAATGGGTGAGTTTACCGTTATTGGTATCGACAATTGGGCTGATACGCAGGTAGGTGTGGATACAACTACTGAATAAGTAGTAGTTACTCCCGGTAGCGCATACACCGTATTTATCGGGCCACCAGTGTATGGAATAGTTGCTGCTGCATCTGTAAACAATCCTGCAGACGGAGAAAAAACGCCTGTTGCAGGTACTGCGTAGGAGATGCTGATTGACCAGTTGTCGATCGTTCCCACATCACCGGGTGCGAAATCGGCTACCGCGAGGCTCCAGACACCATTTATAACGGATGTTAGTCCGCTGAAACTGGTAACGTTCTGGGTATTCCCGGTTGGTCCGTAAAATGCAAGGGCATCTGCTTTGTAAGTTCCGGTACGCGGTGCCGCAGCGCCGCTGATAGCCGCTGTGCCTGTAGAGCTGAAAACAGTATTGGTGAAGTTAGCGGATGAATTTCCACCCGTCCCATCATCCAAAGAACCTGCTAAGTTGAGGTTACCATTATTAGGCGCTTTTATATTGATATCCAGGTCGCCAACATAAGTGTGCGTGATATTTAAAGTGATCTTTATTCCCACTATTACTGCACCTGCAGGTATACCTGAAACGGTTATAGGACTGAGTACCCCGGTTGGAAGATTATCCGGGATGACCACAGGAGCAGTTGATGTAAAGGTTGAAGTTACAGGTGCGGGTATATTTGTAATGGTAAGTACCTGCGCGGTCTGCGAAGCACCTGTACATTGTACTGCAGAGCTCGCGGGTGAGATGGAAGCCGTAAGTGGTTTTACAGTTAATGTGGCAACATTGCTAAAATCAGTGCCTGAACAACCCCCTGTATAAACAACCCTGTACTGGTATCCATTCATCGACACAGGTGCATTTTTTACCGTAAGTGTATTGGAATTAACACCGCTGTAAATTGCCGAGTTTGCCAGGTTATTCCAGGTCGATGTCGCATCATTTCTCTGTTGCCATGCATACGTTAAGCCACTACCTGTAGCCTCAAGTTTAAAGGTTGCCGTACCGCCACATTGGATGGATGCATCGGCAGGCTGGGCAGAAACAGTAACCGGCACGCATGGAACAATCCTGATCGTGTAGTCTTCCACCTGGCCATAAGCGGAATTACCGCATGGAGTGGCATTGGCACCCGCCGAAGTATCGTGAAGGCGTACCCGCATACGGGTTACCCCCAAGGTTGCGGAGGCAGGAATAGTAATTACTCCTCCATGAGGACCTACGCCCGGAGCAGAACTGTAAACCAATTCTCCGGCGTCAGCGAAATCACCATCCTGGTTTAAATCAATCCAAACCAATATCTGGTCTGTACTGAATCCGCCTGCAATGGCAACTGTGATGGAATCATTGCTCTGCTTCTGCAGGGTTGCCGTATCACTCAAAAAAGCTTCATACGGATTAACCGCTGTTGAGGTACGATTGATCTGGGCAAGCGTAACATTAGAGATCTTTTCATCCACAGTACTGGTGCCACCCGCGGCACAATAACATGCATTATTCGCCGACATCATAACCTGTACCGGGGTGCTTGCTGTGGTAACACCGCCGCAGGTTACATTTACGCGGTAGAAGGTGGAGGCTGTTTGTGTAGTATTAAAGCTGGGATTAGTAGCGCCGGCAATATCAGTAAATGGCCCGGCAGCTGAACCGCCACTCTGATATTGGTAAGTAACGCCTGAACCGGTAGTTGCATTCTGCGGACTAAGCGTAAATCCTACAAAAGAACATACACTTGATGCGGTAGACGTTGTATTTCCGGGCGCCGGAGTTCCGGAACATGGAGTCAACGGACTGAATGTAACTGAACCTATAAAGCCCCGGGGAGTGTTCGCCGGTCCTGAAGGTGAACCTGCACCCCCATACGAAATATTGGTGCCGCAAATCAGCGTGCAACCGCCCGCCGTAAAAGGGTAAATGCCGGGTGCAATCGTACTATACCCAAGAGCGCCGGTTGCAGTGCCCGAGACAACTATATTTACACAAATCCCATAGGTTGCTCCTGCAGGAATATCTATTGCAAGATTGCTTAATACCGGTTGTACTGTTCCAAGTCCATTGGTAGCTACACCATTGTTTGCGCCTTTCAAAATCCATCCGTTAGCTACAGTAATTGCTCCCGGAGGTCCGCTTACCGCGCTGCTCTTCACATATACACTTGCATCAGCATTACCTGCACCCAGGTTGATGATTGTTGACATGTTGGTGATGCGAATCGGCATCGCATTACTATTCTGGAAATTAAAAGTTACCGCAGTAGATCCGTTGTTGTAAGCGAAGTTAGTACTGATCGTTGTTTGAGCAGAAACAACAGCTGGAATGAAAAAAAGCAGTAAAAAAGGCATCAACCTCAGGAGCCCCCGTTGTATTGCCTGTAAAATTTTTGGCGTAGCATTTTTTTGCATATTGATGTTATTATCCGTAATTAATAGTATTGTTTCAATAAATATTTATTGAATTATCTGATTTTTTTTGCTGGTTCCTTTTTGCTCGGCTTTCATATCGTCTCCTATTATAAGAAAAGGGATTGCCTTCTTTTGATTTATTACTGCAACCTTTTTAGATTTTGGAACCCTTGCTAATTTTTGATTTGCAAACGGTTGCTGGCTTGCAGCAGGCTGGTTCTTTTGATGGGTTTGAGCAGAAATTTTTCCTGCAATGGCGATGCAGAAAGCTAGACTAAGCAATACTGTTTTCATGCGTTTTGGTTTGAGTTCTGGATAAAATACGGCCGTTGACACCGTTTTCAAAATTTATGGTCTAACAATATAACAATACTCTCCTATAAGTAAGAAAATTTGGTTCGCTGTTTTACAAGAAACCCGGCCTTTCAGCGGATACTGTAACCGATGACTTTTTTCGGGCGTATTCATACTTGCCCCGGGCTAACGAACTAAGTATCCTTCCTATTGTTTCGCAGATTTAAATACCTGGCAGGTTGAGCATTTAGGTATGATTAGCATCCACGGCATTCACTACAGAAATGGCTAACAGGCAGGAGTTTAATTGCATAAACTGCACGTGCTATGTGACTTCGCCGGCTACAATTTTTTTTTC
>JANXYS010000337.1 GCA_025355935.1 Chitinophagales bacterium
TTTTTGCTTTCTTCTTCAATGAGGTCAGTCAGAATCTTTTTCACCTCCCGGGTATTTACTTCTTCCCCACTATCCGTTTGCAGACTTTCACTAAAAAAGAATTTGAGCCTGTAGGTACCAAACTCAGTTTGAACAAATTTACTGTTAGCAACGCGGCTCACTGTCGAAATATCCAGGTTAGTGCGCTCTGCAATATCTTTCAATATCATAGGACGCAAATCAGTTTCATCGCCTGTAAGAAAAAACTCATGCTGGTAATTCATGATCGCTTCCATCGTATTCAACAATGTATTCTGACGTTGCTTAATGGCATCAATAAACCACTTTGCAGAATCTATCTTTTGTTTGATGAAAAGAACCGCTTCTTTTTGTTGTTTATCTTTTTTTGTACCACGGTCATAATCTTTTAACATATCACGGTACCCTTCGCTTATACGCAAATCCGGCGCGTTTTTACTGTTAAGAGTCAGTTCGAGCGTCCCGTTATTATTTACAATGAAGAAATCCGGTATAATATAGTTGCCGCCTTTGCCACTCTCGCTTACAATTCCGCCCGGCTTTGGATTTAACTTTACAATTTGCTGAATAATTTCTCGCAGATCATCATCCGTAAGATTGAGCGCACGCTGGATTTTTTCATAATGCTTCTTAGTGAACTCGTCGAAATACTTTTCAAGTACTTTCATGGCAAGTTCAACGGATTTTTCCTGGCCAGACTTACGCTCGAGCTGAAGTAGTAAGCATTCCTGTAGGTTCCTTGCCCCAACCCCGGGAGGGTCAAATTGCTGAATCATTAATACAATTTCACTAATCTCTTCCTCTGTAGTATGAATGTTTTGCCGGAAAGCAAGATCATCAATAACAGAAGTAATCTCGCGTCGCAGATATCCATCATCATCCAGGCTTCCTACAATTTGCTCGGCAACCTTTTTCTGGTGCTCCGACAACGTTAACATACCTAGCTGCTGTAACATTAATTCAATGAAACTTACTTCAACTTTATGGGGAATGGTTTTATTGTCATCCTGTTCAGGATAATTGTCATCTCGTAACCTGTAATCCCCTACATCATCATCTCCTTCATGAACGTAATCACTTATATCAATATTGTCATATTCATCCGTACTTCCGTCTACCTCGAATTCATCTTCCGTATTTTCCTTAAATTCATCATTTTCAAACTCATCTTCATGCCCTTCTTCGCCTTGTTCCAATGCAGGATTTTCTTCCATTTCTTCTTTAATGCGTTCGTCAAGTATGGCGGTAGGCACCTGTAGCAGCTTCATCAATTGAATTTGCTGTGGAGATAACTTCTGAAGTAACTTTTGCTGTAAACTTTGATATAAGGCCATAGTCGAAAAGTTAGTGGTTTTAACGTGCAAACAAAGAATAAATGCTTCTAACCTCACAAACTATTCATTGCTATAAAGCGTAAATTTACAAAGTAAACCGGTTCAAATGAAGAAATTCGCTACAATTTTGTTGTTTTGCATGATTTTTGATGGCAATTTTGTAAATGCTCAGAGTTTTTCTTTAAAACCCTTTACCAGTAAGGATTTAGGTAAAAATATTTTTTCGGGGCTTGTTAGTAAAAATGCGCGAAATGCTCCACTATCGCTGATTCCGGTCAATTTTTACTCCTCCAATCTTGGTTTTTTTTGTAAAAAGGAATGGCAGATAGAAAGTAATCTAAAATTCCCGTTCAGGTTTAGGCTGGGCTCTGTTGCATATAATGATTGGATGGAAAGCAAGCCGAACTCGGGTACTGCAATCTCCAGGTAGGCTACCTGCCAGAAGGCGTGGGGGCAGGAATTTTGAAGTAATTAAGTCTTAAACTATCACTCCACCCGTTTGGATTTTTCTCAAAAGTTTTGCTGCTAAAGAAAACCATCCCGTTTACATTTGGAGTGCTCCTGATTTTTCGAATCTGACGCGGAATCTGAGTCTTATCCCGCCATGCTTCATTGCTACCCGCTCGATAGATTCCAAGGCCGATATAACAATTTTTACCATAAGTATTACGGCTCCACCAATCCACCAAAACATCGAACGGTGCGGATTTATGGCCAAACTCCCAATAGAGTTGGGGAGTAACATAATCAATCCAGCCTTTTTTTAACCAAAGTACGATGTCAGCATACAGGTCATCATAATTTGTTTGTCCTGCATGCGTCATACTTCCATTTGGGTCCTTATCGGAGTTTCGCCACACGCCAAATGGACTTATTCCAAACTGGCATTTCGAATTTGTTTCTTTAATTGTTCTGTAAAGCATAAAAATAACCGAGTCAGTATTGCTTCTCCTCCAATCTTCAATACTCATTCCTTTGCCATATTGCCGAAACTTGGCCTCATCTGGAAATTCTTTTCCAGCTATCCTGTAAGGGTAAAAATAGTCATCAAAATGGATAGCATCTACATCGTATCTTTTTACTACATCCTTTACAATTGCCGTAACATATTGCTGAACTTCCTTATTCCCTGGATCAAAATATTTTTTATCACCGTAAGTTAAAAACCATTCGGGATGCAGCCTGGTAATATGAGTTGCAGTTATAGACGACCCGTTAAGATTAAACACAGCTCTGTATGGATTCATCCAGGCGTGAAATTCCATACCGCGTTTATGGGTTTCAGTTATCATGAATGCAAGAGGGTCGGAATAGGGTGAGGGAGGCCTGCCTTGGATGCCTGTTAACCATTGGCTCCAGGGCTCATAAGGTGAAGGATAAAAAGCATCTGCCGCCGGACGAACCTGAACTATTACAGCGTTCATACCATTTGCTTTGTGCATATCAAGCAACCGGATAAATGCTTGTTTTTGTACCATACTGCTTGTAGTTGGCATATCAGGCCAGTCTATATTACTTACTGTTGCCACCCATACGGCACGAAATTCTGGTTTTACAGGTTGTTGGGCAATTAAATTAAACGGCACTAGAATTAAAGAGAGAAATACGGAGAGCAGGTAACTTTTCATAGGATATTTAAATTATGCTGAACGCATTTTGTCAAGCAGTTTGTTCAGAATTTTCGCCTCAGCTTCGGAGATGGAGGCTACAATTTGATCCATTTCCGTTTCGCATTTATCCATCTTCTCCAGTAATTTTTTCCCCTTTAAAGTTATACTCACATCAACAAGTCGCTTATCATTTTCGCAGGTGTTTTTTTTCACATACTCTTTGGCGAGCAGGCGATCAACGATCCTGCTGGTGTCGCTCATCTTATCAAGCATGCTTTGCCTGATCTGGAGGGTTGAAATCGGTTTACCAGCACCTCTTAAAATTCGTAGGATATTGAACTGCTGAGGAGTAATATGTTCGCGTTCAAAAAAGCATTTCATTCTTTCCTCCATCCAGTTCGATGTATACATCAGGTTTATGATCGCTTTTTGATATTCGTTCCGGAATTTCGGCTGGTTGATATCATTTTCTAATCCCATGGAATGCAAAATTATAATAATAAAAAGTAAAGCTTGATTGTTTAACCAAAGCGGCTTAGAGAATTTCCTAACCACCCGGATCCGTTTCGTTTTTAAAGAATTCATTTTGGTAAATTTTTACCAATATCAAAAAGTAACTAACGAGAAGAGGCCCGAAAATGAGACCAACAAAACCAAAAAGATTTAGGCCCACAATCACACCTAAAACAGTTATCATTGGGTGAACATTGCCCATTTTTTTGAGGAGCGTTATTCTTGCCAGGTAGTCTACATTACCAGTAATGATCACGCTATACAGTGTAAGATATATACCATTGGCATTTTGGCCTGATGAAAAAAGCATGATTGCGATTGGCACCCACACAATCATCGTTCCTACAATGGGAAAAAAGGCAAATACGCCTGTAACAAAACCCCACATTCCCCAATCCTTCACACCGAACAGGTAATAACCAATAGAAGCTATTATGCCTTGAATTATACAAATAATCGGGATGCCCAATGCATTTCCCCTAATCATCATTATTGATTCGCTTGCGAGGGATTTGATATTTTCCGGTTTTAGCGGTATCATATTCCTGAGTGTTGTTTCAACTTGTTTGCCATTCACGAGCAGATAGTAAAGCAGGAAAAACATCATTACCAGGTTGGTAAAGATGGTAGCGGTACTGTTCAAAATCGAAGGAATAAAAGACGATATTTTTTGCGAGAGATTCTGAGTTGTCGAATCCGATAATAACTGAATACCCGTAGCTGCTTTAATTTTCTCAGAAAACCCACGGAGGTTCTGCATCACTTGCTCCTGGTTATCAAAGAGGGAAGATATTTTAGGTGACATGAGTGTAATGGAAAAGTAAATTGGAATTGCTATCAATATGATGAAGCAAAACATAAATAAAAAGGCTGTTCCTCCTTTCTTCCACTTCCTTTTGTAAGTGAGGTTAAAAAAAAGAGTTCGGCTTAAAATATAAAGCGTAATGCCGCCTAATATTCCCGGGAGAAAGTTAGCAAGTTGGGTCACCAACAGGCACCCGATAACAATGACAAGAAGCAGAAGAAGAAGCTGTCTGACTCTGTCGTTAAAAATTTTCAAATCCATAAAATCCGTTTTGGGGGCCAGGGCTACTTCCACACTGAAGCTCCT
>JANXYS010000342.1 GCA_025355935.1 Chitinophagales bacterium
GCAAAAGCAACAAATATAAACGCCCGCTACCTCAGTGTTCACCCAACAGCGATTTTATTAAATTTTTTTTCGAGTTAATGCCTCCCCTACCATATGATTCCATATCAATTATAATTTGTAGATTAGGCAAGACCCTTAGTCGGCTTCCATACGGCCGCACCGTAAAAATTCTTTTTGCGAACCGGGGCAAGCAATTTATAATATTAATAATTATGAAGACGTTAATCGCATTTTTTTCGCTGTTCGTAATATCCTTGAGTGTTATGTGTCAAAACAGACCCGGAAATAAGAATAAAGCTTCGCAACAATTGATGCAATTAGAACGAGATTCCAATACTGCAACCATGCAACAAGACAAGGCATGGCTTGAAAGTTTCTTTGCTGATGAATTAATTACTACACACCCAACGAGTGGAACTCTTAAAAATAAGAAACGCGAAATTGCGGACACTATTGATCCATTACAAAAACCTGATTCGGTTTCGTTAGGTGAAATGAAAGTTCTTGTAGCCGAACGGACAGCGGTTATTACAGGTTCTGCTATGAACTAGGCCGCACCCGGCACCTGCAAGACCGTAATCGTGGGTTCCTTTTTACTGATACATTTATATTGCGTTCCGGAAAATGGCCGCTTCTTGCATCGCATTCTTCAAAACTTCTGAAACAGCAGGAATAACTAAGAATCAGCTTCAACTCACGCTTACAATTCTTACTGTTTTTTACGGCGATTTCCTATTCTTTTAACTTAAGGTAATAAGATACTGGCTTCAAATGAACGCTCAAAATATCACATACGCCAACTCCTCCGGCATTTTCTCAAATAGCAAACCTCTTCGCCATAGCTTGGAAATGCAAGTCCTGTAACATATATTTAAAATATAAATCGTTACGCATGCATTAATACAATCATTAACTGGCGACTTCAAAGGCTTAAGAGTATATTAATAGCTAGCATGAGGAGAAATAATCGAGACGTAAGTTCCGACAGGTAAACTCGCAGACGTGAGCCGGATAATAATGTATCGAAAGACTATTACAAGCGGGTACTATACATAGGTTCCGGTGAATTTTCACTGACTTAGGTACCAGCTCCGAACGCCATCAAAAACCGCCAGCAATGAGCGATGCCATTAGTATAAAAAACAGGATACAATCCATCGACCTCCTAAGAGGTTTGATTATTGTTATCATGGCCCTAGACCATACCAGGGATTTCTTTCATGCCGACGCCATGGTTTATGACCCTACCGACCTTTCTAAGACAAATGTTGCGTTATTTATTACCAGGTGGATAACTCATTTCTGTGCACCTACTTTTATGTTTTTGGCAGGCACCTCTGCTTACCTTGTTGGACTGCGAAAAACAAAAAAAGAATTGTCCCTTTTTCTATTGACACGAGGTTTCTGGCTGGTACTGTTAGAACTAACGGTAGTGAACTTTGGCTGGACATTTAACATTACCCTGCCCTTTTTTGCATTGATTACAATTTGGGCCTTAGGCATCAGCATGATGGCCTTATCGCTACTGATCTTTCTCCCTTATCGCCTCATGCTGCTTATTGGTATGGCTATTATCTTTGGCCATAATCTTTTAGATAATATTCACATCGCTGGTAAAGGAATAGATGCTTTCTTATGGTCGGCCTTGCATGACCCCAAGTTTGGTCCCGACAGCTTTGAGGTTCTGGGCCGTCGGGTAGAAATAGGTTATCCCGTTCTTTCCTGGATAGGTGTTATAACTGCAGGCTATTGTTTTGGTTATCTATATCAGCCCACTATAAAACCGGAGCGAAGAAAGAAACTGCTGATCTATATTGGTAGCGGCGCTATTATTCTTTTTTTTATACTGCGAGCGACAAATGTTTATGGCGATGCAAGGCTCTGGAGTAGCCAGTCTTCCACAACTTTTACCATTCTTTCTTTTATGAATGTAACTAAGTATCCACCTTCGCTTCTATATATTTTAATAACGCTTGGTATAGCTATATTATTCCTGATAGTGGCTGAAAGACCAACGAATAGCCTTGGCAAGGCAATAATTCACATTGGAAGAGTGCCCATGTTTTTTTATTTACTACATATTTACCTAATACATTTCTTTGCTATGATTGCGGCAAAACTTACTGGATATAACTGGACGGAAATGGTCTCACAAGTGCCATTAACTCCAACACCAAAAGGATACGGATTTCCTTTGTTTGTTGTGTACCTGGTTTGGATAGTTGTAGTGTTGGTGTTATACCCTCTTTGCAAATGGTACGACAATTATAAATCAACGCATAAGGAAAATTGGTGGTTGAGTTATTTGTAGGCCAATCTCCCCGCTAGCAAGGCTTGTGGAAGCGGGCTAAACTAATTTTAATGGAGTGTCTGCAACGCATACAGCAGCTTCACCGTAAGGTAATTTTTGACCCTCAAGTGGAGAGTTAAATATTTAGTTTCACCTGAAGCTACAGTTTCGGAGTGTGTCACGAATTGGAGAGAGAAGTCGTTTTCAATGCTGTATAAAAGATGAGGACAGGCTCCTCATATACTTCTTGCGGGAGGAATATATAAACCACATTATGGTGTAGTCAAAAGTTATTGTTATTGAGCGATGAAGAAAAGGCATCATAAAGTTGTGAGGTGTGTTTAAGGGAATAAACGGAAGTGAATCATTTATGCCTCTTCGATCGATGTATGAATCTCCGCGAAATCTAGCTTAGAGCTTGCGCTTCGATAAAGACTTTTGATACTGGGGACGGGCCTGCCAGCGAGAATGGACTCACGCATTTTTACCTTGTTTGCCGCATTTCTGAATAATGTTGACGCAGAAGTATTTCGTATATTTATGCGCCGCTCCCCTAAGGTCTCATTGATAGGTCGTCCATAAAAAAGAATCCACATGAAGTCATATTCGATCCCTCTTATTGTAATGCTATTCGTAATTTCTTCTTGCAAAAAGGATGACACTAATATCACCTTTTCACTACCAGCAAAAACTCAATCAGGACAAAATACTTTTGGTTTCCTTTTAAACAAATCTACCTGGACTAATTACGGGCAAGTTTGTTTTCCCTTTGCAGGGGGTTGTCGGGAAAACTTAAGGGGCACTTATTACACAAGCGATGGTGACATTCATATTTCAGCCGACAGAGTTCTTTACAAAAATAACTCCTGGGATACTAAAGAAAGTCTCGATCTATATCTTACAACCAATTTTAAAGGAACAAGAACTTATAGTACACTCACAAATGACAAAATTGGAATCGCTTATTTTTCTTCCGAAAAAGGGCAGCCGGATAAAACTTATTTACTTCCGCTGATAAACCCGGCCTTCAATATAGTAATTACCAAAATTGATACCCTCGCTAAAATTATGTCGGGTGAATTTTCGGGAAAGCTTTTCCGAAGAATAAGTGATATGACATTTGCAACATCTGTTACGGATTCACTCATCTTCACTGATGGTAGGTTCGATATGAAACTACCATAATTCGTAAACTAATGTTTTTAGCTATAGGGTGTTTAATACAGAGATTCTGAGTTTCACACCGCCACTTAGCCTAAATAATAACGCAAAAATAAATGAATGCTTATAATCGTCGGAATCTTAATGACAATTGTCATAATTTACCTTGGCGCGAGGTTTTCGCAAGAGAGTTCTGAGCGGGCTTACAAAATTAAATATGACAGTGAATCTTTAGCTAAAAATGCATACTTTAAGGGATATTACTGGAACATGTTCGGGGTCAGTTTGTCGAATGGAGCAAGAGCTACAATTGGCGGAAAATAATTTACAAATTATCAGTGATCTAGAGCGGTATAATAAGAGGGTCCTGCGTGACAAAGCTCGCGAGTTATTTGTATACAATAATATTGATGATCTATTCTTGTTTTTTGAATATTCTCGAAGGATCCAGAGATCAAAATTTGAAAGTAACATGCAGAACAAATATGCAAACCCTGAGGATGTTAGATAAAAAATATGAGATTATCTGGAAGCTTTCATTGCTGTATTGTCAATTCAGGATAATAATTACATTTTGCAAGTCGATTATATAGTACATCCGTTCAAAATGGACGATGGTCAAGAACTTTTTCTCGGGATAAGTGAGTACATGAATCAAGAAAACGTAAAAACTTTAGAAGTTTATAGGGACATATTTAACGTAGAGGAGGGAATGTGTACTAAGTAGTGCGCGGTCTTACGAGTTCAGGTTCGTCCTCATGACAATGAAATACTTCTCGCCTTAAATAGTCTGTTGACCTCACACGTTGTGAGCTCGCGAAATTTTTTGGATTATCAACAAGTTTAGTACCGGAAAATACTTTGCTGGCAAATATTCGCGCCCGTCACTTCATTTAAATAGTACATCATGAAAACTCTCTCCCGCCGCTCCTTCCTTCAAGTCTCCGGTGCCGTTACCGGAACAGCGATCCTTGCTTCAGCCTTACCAGCATCCCTAATTTCACACAAAGCAACTACCGAAAAATATGATGGTAAAAAATTAAATATTGCGCTTTGTGGTTTGGGTCGTTATGCAGGATTATTAGCAACAGGTCTAGAGATGTCAAAATATTGCCGGCTCGCAGGCATCGTAACAGGAACCCCAGCAAAGGCGATAGAGTGGCGCAAAAAGTATAATATCCCCGCAAAAAATATTTACAACTACCAGAATTTCGACGAGATCATCCATAATAAAGATATCGACCTGGTGTATGTCGTGTTGCCCAATGCGATGCATAAGGAGTATACGATCAGGGCTGCAAAAGCTGGCAAACATATCATCGTTGAAAAGCCCATGGCAACTACAGCGGCTGACTGCGCGGAAATGATAAAGGCTTGCGCGGACGCCCGGGTACAACTTGCGGTTGGTTATCGCCTGCACTACGAGCCCTATCACCTCGAGATAAAAAGACTAGGGCAAGATAAAGTTTTCGGACAGGTACGGTTGATTGAAGTTTCACTGGGATATCGGTTAGGTGATGAAAACCCCTCCGACTGGCATTTGAAGAAAGCGATGTCGGGCGGTGGCCCGTTGATGAACCTGGGTGTTTATTGCGTGCAGGCAAGCCGGTATGTCCTGGGTGAAGAACCGGTTTCAGTAACCGCACAATTTGCGCCGGTTAGCAATCCTAAATTGTTTTCGGAGGTAGAAGAATCCATAACCTGGCAGTTGAATTTTTCAAGCGGTGCCGTGTGTACTTCCACAAGTTCTTACAATTGCAATGTAGATCGGCTTTACGCTTCAGCGGATGACGGTTTTTTCGAGCTAAGTCCGGCCGTTAGTTATGGGCCATTCAAAGGACGAACGAGTAAGGGCGAATTGAACTTTCCAACTATTAATCAACAGGCTACACAGCTTGATGAAATAGGGAAATTGATATTGGCAAATAAAAAACTTCCAGCGCATATTACGGGGGAGGAGGGGTTGAAAGATGTAAAGATTATGGAGGGGATATACAGTGCGGCAGGTAGCGGGGCGAAAGTATTACTGACATAGAATAAAGAAGGGAACTACTAAGTAAGAAAGGATGCAAAAGGGTGCTTAAAAGATAATAAAAGAAGAAAAGAACAAGGAAGGACCCACAGAGTTGAAACATAAGTTCAGGAAAAGGGTGAAGG
>JANXYS010000354.1 GCA_025355935.1 Chitinophagales bacterium
AAGTAAAGTCATCCGGAAATACATCGATCAATTTAACTACAAAGTCTGCGTCCGTAGTTGTAATCGAAGTAAGAAGATTTGCAATTACTGGACCTGCGACTGTTATGTCTTCTTTTAGTATGCCCATTTCAAAAGTAAGAACATCCGGCCGCCGTGAGGCGAAACGCTGATCATCAGTCATATATTCACGCGTGCGATGATTATGTACATCTTCAGTGTAAGGAACTGGTTTGGAAGGGTCGCTGATGTATTCAGCGAAACTTGTCGCAGATATTTTGCCTGGGTCTGCGGCTTGCCCCGCACCTTCATCGATCAGTAATTTATTATCGGCAGACAAATAAAGTTTCTCTTCTTTAACATTGGCTGCCGGCCACTGATCAAGCTTACGCCATTTATTCTCACCAGTAAAAAAGATCGTTGCTTTAGAAATATCCTGTACTGAACCCTTGCCTTTCAGGTAGTAATTGAAAAATGGGATTTCAAGGTTTTTCTGAAAATAATCTGAAGTGTTGCTTTCAAATCTTACGTTGCCAAGATAGCTACCCTCGCGGCTCCATTGCCCGTGGTACCATGGACCCATAACTATTTTATTGTTCGTTTGCGGGCTTTGTTTATCAGTTGCCTTAAATGAATTCCAGGCACCATAACAATCCTCTGCATCAAACAATCCGCCAACCCACAGCATTGCAGGTTTTACGTTGTATAAACCAACCCGCGCATTTCGGGCCTGCCACCAGGCATCGTAGTTCGGATGCTGGTTCATTTCATGCCAGAATTTAATGCTGTCGCCTATCATCGAATCCAGATTTTTCAGTGCACCTGCGGTAAGATAGAATTTGTAATTGTCTTTTACAGGAGAGGAAAACCCATCGCCATAATCCTTCGTTGGAACGGGATGCGGCTTGCCAAAGGTTGGGTAAAACGAAAAGCCGTCCATTGCGAAAAAAACGCCCTTATGATGAAAGTCGTCGCCGATGAACCAGTCTGTTACGGGTGCTTGCGGACTTACTGCCTTTAAAGCGGGATGGCCACTAAGCGCCGCCTCCGTGCTATAAAATCCAGGGTAAGAAGTACCGAAAACGCCCGCATTGCCATTATTGTTAGCGATGTTTTTTACCATCCAGTCCAGTGCGTCATACGTATCACTTGCTTCGTCGATCTGCTTTCCTTTTTTATTTTTATTGAATGGGCGTACGTCTTCAAAAACGCCTTCGCTCATGTAACGGCCGCGTACATCCTGCAAAACGAATATGTAATTTTCGTGTGCGTAAGCCATCTTGTAACTATACCATAATGGTACATACTTATCCATGCCATACGGAGCGCAGGAATAGGGCGTACGGGTAATTAAAAACGGATGCTTTTCATTTTGGTCTTTAGGAATATAAAAAGAAGTAAAGAGCTTTATACCATCGCGCATCGGGATATATACTTCCTTTTTTGTATAATTATTCACAAACCAGGTGCTGTCAGCATTTTGGCCAATGGCATTTAATGAAAAAAAACAACACAAATAAAACACGAGAACCTTTTGCATATAGAAAAATTTTAAGTGGTTAAATTTACCGAATCTAACTGACTTGTTATGAATACAAATGAAGAATTAGTCACAACGTTCTACCGTTCCTTCAGTGTTCTTGATGCTTCGGGCATGAATCAATGTTATAGTAACGACATTGTGTTTTTTGACCCGGTATTTGATCTGCTTAATGGCCGGGAGGTATTTGCTATGTGGCAGATGCTGTGTGAAAATGCAAAGGAATTCTCATTGACGTTTGGAAATATACAGGATCTCGGGGAGGATTACTATACCTGTGATTGGAGTGCCACGTATACATTTTCTAAAACCGGCCGCCACGTAGTAAATAATGTGAAAGCACACATGAAAATTATCGACGGAAAAATAATAGAACACAGTGACGCATTCAGCCTTCATCAATGGAGCATGCAGGCACTGGGCTTTAGCGGGTGGCTCTTCGGCTGGAATAGTTATTACAGGCAAAGGATAAAAAATAGCGCAAAAAGAAGTCTGGTCAACT
>JANXYS010000355.1 GCA_025355935.1 Chitinophagales bacterium
CATAATAACCTGCTGGGTGAATACGAAAAGTTTATAACTGATTTTTTTGGCTACGATAAAGTGTTGCCAATGAATACGGGTGTGGAAGCCGGAGAAACCGCCATTAAATTAGCGCGGCGTCGGGGTTCTGATGTTCAATAACAATGGCATTTAATAATCCTTTACCGCGGACAATTTTTACAAAAGGATTATCAAGATCACTAATCCCTTTGCGTAATATTTTACCAAGATATTCCGATCTCTCTGCGAGTTTCTCATCCTTCAGAACCTGCAGGGCTTCTATAGCCACAGCGCACGCTAAAGGATTTCCGCCGTATGTACTTCCGTGTTCACCCGGTTTGATGGTCATCATGATTTCATCATCGCAAAGTACCGCACTTACCGGCATAACACCGCCGCTTAACGCTTTTCCTAAGATGAGAATATCGGGTCGTACATCTTCATGATCGCAGGCCAGCATTTTGCCAGTACGGGCAAGACCCGTTTGAATTTCATCTGCCACCATGAGTACGTTATATTTGGAGCATAATTCGCGTATACCTGTAAGGTAGCCATGATCTGGCACCAGTACCCCTGCCTCGCCCTGGATGGGCTCAAACATAAAGCCGGCTACATTCTCATCCTGAAGTGCCACTTCCAGCGCAGCAAGGTCGTTGTAGGGAACATTTAAAAATCCAGGCATATAGGGGCCAAAGTTTGTATAGCTGCTAGGATCAGTACTACTGCTAATGGCGGCCATGGTACGCCCCCAGAAGTTTCCTTCACAAAAAATGATTTTCGCTTTGTTTGATTCAATTCCTTTTATTTCATAACCCCAGCGCCGCGCTAATTTAATGGCGGTTTCTCCGGCTTCCACACCCGTATTCATTGGCAACACTTTATCGTAGCCAAAAAAATCAGTTATAAACTTTTCGTATTCACCCAGCAGGTTATTATGGAAAGCACGGGACGTTAGTGTTAATTTTTGCGCCTGCTGCACAAGTGCCGCGATGATCTTTGGATGACAATGACCCTGGTTTACCGCTGAGTAACCGCTTAAAAAATCATAAAAGCGATTGCCATCGACATCATATAAAAAAACCCCTTCGCCGCGTTCAAGAACAACAGGCAACGGGTGGTAATTATGCGCACCGTAGCTGTCTTCGAGAGATAAAAAATATTGCGAGCCGGCTGAAATTTGTTCAGTGTGTTGCATCAAAATGTATTGAATGTGTAAACGAAATAGTGCTAGACGAAGAGTAGAAGCAGCAGCAAACGTGCAGCTCTCTGCAAGGTGTTAGTTTACCCTCGATGATTAAGCAGGTCGAGATTGCTGCAGAGAAAAGCTGGTATGGTATACGTAGAGCTGATGAGCAAATGTAAGAAATTAAACCATTTTGCAAAAGTAATGGGACGGTAATTTTTGGACAGGCACCGTATTTTTTTCAAATATTCCGTAGACGCTGCTGCCACTGCCGCTCATCGACGCATAAATGGCACCTTCTTCATACATCATCTGCTTTATGTTCTTTATCTCGGGATGCGCGTAAAAAACAGGTGCTTCAAAATCATTGAATAAGTTGTATTTCCAGGTTGATACTGGCTGATTTATTTTCGCACCGAGCGAATAGCCTGCAGTAGAACGCAATGTTAGTTGTGAAAATGCCCAGCCCGTATTTATGTGTATGCCCGGGTGCACGAGCAGGACACTGTATCCGGAAAGATCAAGCGAAATTTTCTCCAGTCGTTCTCCCCGGCCTGAGGCTATCGCCGGTTGGTTAAGAAGGAAGAATGGGCAATCACTTCCAAGAAATATTGCGTAACCTGCCAATTGTGCCGACGATAAATTCAGGTTAAACATTTCATTCAGTAATTGCAGGGCAAATGCGGCATCGGCGGAGCCTCCACCAAGCCCGGCACCTGTTGGAATTGTTTTATGAAGATGCAATTGTATTGGAGGTAGTCCAGGGAAATCTTTTTTTAGCAACCGATAGGCTTTTACACAAAGATTTTGATCAGACGAGCCTTCAACTACCAGCCCTGAACCAGCATATACAACACTTTCCACCTGTTCCTTGTGTGCTGGAATAATTTCTAAAACATCCCTGATTCCCAATGGGTAGAAGACCGTCTCCAAATCGTGAAAGCCATCAGCTCTCTTAGCTTTGATTTCAAGACCGAGATTAATTTTGCAATTTGGAAATCTAATCATGATAAAACAATGATGTATTGAATAATTGCATCATGGCTGGTAATTAAAAGGAAGTAAGTTAGCTGCTTTTTCATAAATC
Source organism: Chitinophagales bacterium (assembly GCA_025355935.1). Classification (GTDB taxonomy): domain Bacteria; phylum Bacteroidota; class Bacteroidia; order Chitinophagales; family Chitinophagaceae; genus Ferruginibacter. Next base: position 2,271 of record JANXYS010000355.1, read on the forward strand.
CAATAACCACTGTAAATCACACTCAATGGATCCTGCAAAACGCCGCTCGAATCAATTTGGACTTCGGGCGCCTTTATCGAAAGCCATGATCTAAAACCTGTGGGCAGATTACCAGCCAGGAATGTTACATGGTTCAGGAAGGTTTTCGAAGAAGGATTTTGCAGGTATTGCACCATCAGCTTATTCTGCCAGGAGGCATGATAGAGGCGACTGTCAACACTGTCTTTTTTTACCAGGAACCCAGCAGATACAGGGTAGGCGCTCTCAAATTTTTGCATACCAGTATCCGTTTTTACCAGCATTTCTTTTACCACGAAAAGCTTGTACATCTCTTGCTCAAGACGGTTGCTGATGAGCGAGCGATAAAAGTGCAGCGTGCTGCCGTAGTATGCCTTATGCCGATTTTTAATCCATCTCAACTTGTCTCCCATATCTTCATAACGTGTAAATCCATAAAAGGAGGTGCTCGATGTATTCTTATCATACGTAAACATCAGCAGCTGAAAATAGATTTTGTAGCCAAGCATTTTATTTATAATTACCAGCGGGATTTCTGTAAAGGCCATCAATACGCCAGGATTCTTAGTTGAATTTGTAAATACTATTGCATCCTTGTTTAGAATTTTGCTCGAGGCAGCTTCCTGCGTAATGCCAAGAAAGTTTTCAGAAAATATTTGCAGGTACTTCTGGCGGGTGGTATTGGTTAGTACTAGTACGTTTTCCATCAAGGCTTCTTTCGCTTTTAGCTGAAAAAGGTATGGGTGGCCTGTAAATTCAGTATTTGTTATTTTGTATACTAACGTTTCATATCCGACAGAGGAGATAATCAGGTCGGCATTCGCAATACCGGGCTGAATGATGCTAAACTCACCTGCATTATTACTGGTAGTCCCAATGGATGTATTATTATAATAAGTGCTGGCGCCTGCTACAATAGTGTTTGTAGCATCATCAACAATTTTTCCCCTTAACACATTTTGCGCAGGGAGGACTGTAGCAACCAGCAGAAAAAAAGGATAAATTAGGAATCTCAATTACTTTCCGCGGGTTTTAATTTCATCCCGTATGGCGATGGCCTTGATATAATCTTCGTGCTCCAATACTTCGACCAATAGTACATTAAGTTCTTCGAGGGAGAGAGTTTTCAAATTTTCTTTACCGCCCGTTTCTGTAGTCACGGAAGCTACACTAGGTGAATCTGATTTTTTGCTGTTGTCATCTTCCATTAGCACACCGGCCTGGTCGAGTATATTATCATATGTGTAGATAGGGCAGCCAAAGCGCACAGCCAGCGCAAGTGCGTCCGACGTACGGCTGTCAATCTCTACCGTATCGTTAGCGGAACTACAAACTAGTTTTGAATAAAAAATTCCTTCCTGCAGATCATTGATAACGATTTCATGAAGTTCTACATTAAAAGCCAGCATAAAATTCTTCATCAGGTCGTGTGTGAGCGGA
>JANXYS010000362.1 GCA_025355935.1 Chitinophagales bacterium
GCAAAAAAGCAAGACCGACAACCTACTCTTACAACAGCATATTACCAGGCAGCAAATTTTAATGTATGGGCTTATCACTACCGCCGTAGTGATCATCATAGCGATTTCATTTGGTTATGATAAACGTAGAAAAAAGATCAAACAAGAATCGGATAATGCAATCCGAAACTCCAGATTGCAAACTTCACAGAAAATTCACGACGTTGTAGCAAATGGCTTGTATGGCGTCATGAATGAGCTCGAACATGGCAGAGCCATAGAGCGCGAGCCTCTAATGAATAAAATCGAAGATTTGTACGAGAAGTCGCGCGACATTTCTTACGAGCATATTCCAGTTGCTATTAGCGTTGACTATGATAACCGGGTACATGAATTACTTACCTCCTTTGCTAATGACAAAACTAAAGTGATCGTAGTGGGCAACCAGCCGGCATTCTGGAGCAACGTTTCCGAATTTCAAAAAAAGGAGCTGCAATTAGTGCTCAGTGAGCTCATGGTAAACATGAAGAAACACAGCCAGGCTTCAAATGTTGTGATCGTGTTCAAACAGGAAAATAACAAAGGTTATATCAACTATAAAGATGATGGAGTTGGGTTTAACGCGGACCGTAATTTGGGAAATGGTGTAAATAATACGGTTAGCCGTATTAAATCATTAAATGGGGAAGTTATTTTTGAAAAAAGCGAGCGGCCGGGTTTGTCAGTTGCAATCAGTTTTCCGCTGCAATCTAATAAGACATGATTGATAAAGTAATAATAGCCGAAGACCAGGAAAGTGCCAACCTTTCAGTTCAAAAGATCATGGACGAACTGTGCATAAAGCAAAGCGACTATGTATTTTATTGTGACGATGCCTTAACAAAAGTGCAGCTGGCCATTCAAAACGGCCAGCCGTATGATCTGCTGATCACCGATCTATCTTTTGAGTCCGATGGAACCACCCAAAAAATCAGCGGCGGGGCTGACCTTATCAGGACCGTTCGTAAAATTCAACCTGAAATTATGGTTCTTGTCTTTTCCGCAGAAACGCGTCCTGCTATTATAGATAAATTGTTTAAGGAAGATGAAATAGATGCCTACGTGCGTAAAGCCCGGAACGATGTTAAAGAATTAAAGTTAGCCTTTGATGCACTGTCTAAAGGCCAGCAATATTATCCCCGGGCATTAGCGCAACTTCTAAACCAATCCAATGCATATGAGTTTTCAGAATTCGATGTAAATATTATTCGCTTATTATCGCAGGGCTACCAGCAGAATGAGATCACCGGCTATCTCAGAAAAAATAATATCAAGCCATCCAGTCTTAGCAGCATTGAAAAACGCCTTAACCAGATTCGGGAAGAACTTGGCTTTTCAAAGAATGAGCAATTGGTGCTTTTTTGTAAAGAGGCAGGGATACTATAGTTGCCTTCCATACAGTTTATCATGTACATTTCTCAATGTTGAGTTGAGCAGTCTCAAAAGTAATTTATTGTGATTATGGTTTGCCGTAATAAAAAGTTTCAACTGTAGGTTATGTTTGAAACGATATTATCACTAACTACTTTGATCAATCTTTAAATTCAACTATTTGCATGAAACAAATGATGCTATTAGGAATAGTACTCCTTACCCTCGATTCCTGCTCCCTGCAAAAGCAAGTAACCAACACCTCAAAAACCCTCGGCATTTATGGTGCCGGTGTTATTCAAAAGCCGGTGTTAACGAACCTTAAAGTGATGCCTCAAAAATTTACAAGCAGGTACAGTTCCGGTGTTTCGCAGACTATGGATTATCATAAAAGCCAGGCAATTGCAAAAGCTATGATTGAGAACAAAGCAGATGTGATTATCACACCGGCGTATGAGATTATAAATTCGGGGTCGAATATTTCAATTGTTGTTACTGGTTATTCGGGGAGTTATGAAAATTTTCGTCAACTAACAGGTGCTGATACGTCTTTCCTGGTGGATGCAGGAATTATGAATTATAACGATGGTCCCGGGGAAACACCTGCACCGCAATCTTCAAAGAAAAAAAGTAAGAATGTGTTGATCTTATTGCTATTACTGGCGGGTGGCGGGGCGCTCAGTGGATTATCAAATTAACCTTCAAAATTATAAAAATGAAAAGAAAATTACCATCGGCAATTATAATAATGCTGATCACTATGTTAGCCTCCTGCCGCATTACGAAATCGACTACCAATACAGCTAAAACGCTTAATATTTACGGCTCGGGCGTAATTCAAAAACCCGTAATTGTAGAATTAGATATCAAACAAACAAAAGTAACTGCTACTGCAAACGGGAGATTGGGCAGCAATTTGGAAACATTGAAAGCTGAAGCAGTAAGTATGGCTGTAAAATCCGCGGGAGCTGATGTACTGGTGGAGCCAACTTATACGATTGTTTCGAACAGGGGAACTTCATCGGTTACTGTTGCAGGATTTCCCGCTACATATAAAAATTTCCGGGATATCAAAATTGAAGACGTTCCGCTCATTAAAGCAGGAATTCTTCAAACTGCAAGGGTTGCTGAGCCAACTACTCTCTTTCAAAAAAGAAACTAAGGTGAACGCTGTTCATACAAGTTATCATAATCTTGTAATACCCGATTCATCGCTGAGCAATGATCTATTCCATTATCACGCGATTCCCTTCATAACAAATAGCCTTCGGCCCCTTTAGTTTTAATCCCTACCCTTATCATTCAATTAAACAGGAAGTTGCC
>JANXYS010000394.1 GCA_025355935.1 Chitinophagales bacterium
TTATTATGGCTGCAAAACTTTCTGCAGTTCTTTACAGATGAACTGGGAGCAATAACCTATCCACGATTGGGTAGAAAAAATGTTATCCAGGCGATAGCAAATTGTAGGTTTTTAGACATTAGCAGGACAGCCGAACTCCAGGAATATTAAAAGGATTTCCACTGATGAAAAGCGATTAAAACTATGGTAGGATTGGCCGTCGGAAAATCAGTGGATTCAGTTTCTACTATTATCATTATTGCCGGAAGTTCTTTCTGTTTTCAATACTCATTTTATCTACGATAAGTATGCGGCAAAATCATCAATGGTATATGGGTGTGAAAGATCATCTCTTTTGTTTCGCTTTTCCTGAAAAGCCGTTCAGCCCAATCATGGTTATGCGGCATCATAACAAGTAATTTTACATCCTCCTGCTTAATAAAAGCGTCAAGCCCCTGACGTATATCTGCATCGACAGGAAATTCAAAGGCAATGTCTGAAAAGTTTTCTTCGTCTAAATTTTCCGAAACTTTCAAATGTTCAACATCTTCGTTTTTTACAACGTTCACAACAAATAATTTAGAATGAAATGCTTCTTTAATTTCCTTGAATTTATAAAGATCTTCCCGTAGCGAATTTATATTGCCATCGCTTGCAAAGCCAATTACATCAGGAGATTGAAAGACCGCCTCCTCAGGAATAATTAACACAGGCACATTTGCTCCGGCAGTTAACAAGGAAGCTGTGCTACCAAACACTTTTTTTATGTTTTTTCCACTTCCCTTCATTCCGGTAATAATCAAATCAGCTTCTTTTTCTTTTGCTATATTAATTATTGCCTCTTGAGGGTTTCCAACTTCACAAACTGTTTCCACCTCTGGAGCATTCCCTTTTAAAATAAGCTTAGCAAAGTCATCCAGCTGCTGTTTAATTTCAAACATCACTCCGATGTTTGAAATACCAATACCAATTGCAGGTATAGAAGATGGTAGTGTATAAGCATGAAACAGGATAACCTTAACATTCAATCCTTTTGCAATTTGTACACCATACAATAATGCATTGGCTGAGGCAGGAGAAAAATCTACCGCTATAACTATTAATTTCATTTATATCTGTTTGTTTAAAGGTAATCTTAAACATTTGTTACTTCGGAGATGATCATTATCAAAACATCAAATTGTATCAGGACGGAATTCAGCTATCATAATTTTTACTATAATAATGTTCAGAAAGGATACTTATATAATTTTTGTTTGAGCTACTAAATCACTTGGGTCTCTCTTTTTGGTATTATTGTGCAATTTTTGTCTCTAGTTATTCATAAGTTTAAGTTGCCAGACTCAGGCAAGGTATATTCGAAATTACTCTATAAATTGCCCGATAGCACCCCGAAATTTACTTAAAACATAGAAATGAAATTACCAGAGACAAAGTCCGAACTAGATTTGGACCTTTTCGTTGCTAACAGAAAATAAAAAAAATAGTGACTAGTGAGTGAATCTTATATTTTAAAGAAGAAATTGAATTTCGAAAATAGCGGCAGGATTTTTATTAAGGTACATTGACAGCGCTTCTGACTCAAAAAAACAGGCTTCCAGGTGATGTTCACCTCGAAGCCTGTTTCTGTATCGGGGAGCAGACTTGAACTGCCGACCTTCGGGTTATGAATCCGATGCTCTAACCAGCTGAGCTACCCCGACATCTCACCTAAAGAAATCAAATACATATCTTTTAAACGGGCCGCAAAAATAGAGATATTTCGTTAGATGCGAAAATGATTTTAGATTTCTTCTATATTTTAGTGCAAGGCTCGCATACATAGTTGCTAATGAGGGAATGGCTAGTTTATACGCGCGGCTTCCAGGGGATTTCGGAAACCCCAAGGATGTGTGCGACATATCTTGCAAGTACAAATAGGTAGTCACTTAGCCGGTTCAGATATTTTATCACAAGCGGGTCAACAAAGATGGATTCTTCCTGCATATGAACGCAAATTCGTTCAGCACGTCGGCATATGCAGCGGGCAACGTGGAAATGCGATACAGCTACTGCCCCTCCCGGGAGTATAAATGACTTCATTTCGGGAAGTTCGGTGTTCATATCGTCCATATATTCCTCCAGCTTAATGACATCTGATTCCCTGAGGTCAGGAATTTTAAGTTTAGTTTCTTTATCAGGATCACAAGCAAGTGAAGAACCAATTGTAAACAGCCGATCCTGTATTTCTTTTACTTGTTGGTTCGAACCGAGGTTAGCAAAGGCATCGTTCGCTAACCCGAGGTAGGAATTTAGCTCATCAACTGTACCATAACTTTCGATACGAATATGGCTTTTGGCAACCTTCGTACCGCCGATTAAACTGGTTTTGCCAAGATCTCCCGTCTTTGTATAGATTTTATAGGTCATAAGTCAAAGTTTCATCAACGAACATTAAGCGTCGATAGCCGACAGCATTGGATTGCTATTTATTCGGTCCGACTCTATATGGCCATCCTTAAGCCGTATTATTCTATGGGCAAACGCGGATATATCTTCCTCATGCGTAACGAGTATCACGGTATTACCATCAAGATTAATTTTGCCAAGGATATCCATTATCTCATAAGACGTTTTTGAATCCAGATTTCCTGTTGGTTCATCCGCCAAAATAATGGCAGGATTGTTAATGAGCGCCCGCGCGATAGCTACACGCTGACACTGGCCGCCGCTGAGTTCATTAGGTTTATGGTGCATCCGGTCATCAAGCTTAACCTGGGTTAAAACGGCTTCAGCCCGCTCAGTCCTTTCTTTTTTTGAAATACCACTATAGATCAGAGGCAATGCCACATTTTCCGCAGCCGTTAACCTGGGAAGTAAATTAAATTGCTGGAATACAAAACCAATTTCTTTATTCCTTACCGATGCGAGGTCATCGTCTGGCATTCTGCTTACATCTTTTCCATTAAGGATATATTTACCCCCGGTGGGTGAATCCAGACAACCCAGTATATTCATAAGTGTTGACTTCCCGCTTCCGCTCGGACCCATTAAGGCTACATATTCATTCTTGAAAATGTCCATTGAAATCCCTTTTAAAACCGGCAACTCCTGTTTTCCGAGGTAGTAACTTTTACTAATCAGGTCAAGTTGCAAAATGGAAGAGGCCATACTCAAATTTTATTTCTTGTAAATTATTTTCTTATCACTTTTGGAACTTTGAAAAAATGGCCATCGTTAACAGGAGCATTTCTCATAGCCTCGAACGTTGTTACCGTTCCCGTTACTTTATCTTCTCGTAGCACATTTTTGGCTTCAGTAATATGTAGAAGTGGCTCTACATTGTCTGTATTTACTTCTTCCATTTTTTGTACAAAACTTATCATGCGCTGCAGGTCAGTTTTGATTGAGTCCTTTTCCAGATCGGTAAAGCTCAGCCGCGCGAGATGTGCGAGTTTTTCAATTAGTTGATCATTTACCTCCATTGAACAAATTTAAAGGTTTAGCCTCACTGCATTTAAGATATTTATATGAATGGTTAGAAACTGCCGGATGTCAATTGAAAGCGACCGGAGATTTATTATCTTCGCCGATGCCGAAAAACAATGGATTAACTCATGACAAATACGCACGAACTGAATGGGAATTCTAAAAAAATTGTAATGAGCGGTATCAGGCCGACAGGTTTTTTACATCTTGGAAATTACTTCGGCGCTATTAGAAATTACGTCAGGCTTCAAGATGAGTTTGAATGTTATTTTATGGTAGCAGACTTGCATTCTCTTACAACTCATCCCGATACCAAGGGGCTGAGGGCGAATGTGCACCGGGTCTTGGCGGAGAATATTGCCTGCGGGCTCGATCCCGAAAAATCAGCAATTTATTGTCAGAGCCACATATATCAAACTGGTGAACTTTACCTCTATCTAAATATGCTAGCCTATAAGGGCGAACTGGAAAAAACTGTTACGTTTAAAGAGAAAGCACGAATGAGCCCTGATAACGTGAACGCGGGACTACTAACTTACCCGGTGTTGCAGGCTGCCGATATTTTATTACATAGGGCTACTTATATCCCCGTAGGCAAAGACCAGGAACAGCATCTTGAGATGGCACGTACTTATGTTAATCGATTTAATCATCGGTACGGGAATATTTTTCCGGAACCTCAAGCATTTAACTTTAGCGAGCAACTCATCAAAGTTCCGTCTCTCGACGGTACGGGAAAAATGAGTAAAAGCGAGAATCAAATGGCAACGCTATACCTGGCAGACGATGATGAAACAATCATGAAGAAAGTAATGAAAGCAAAAACAGATTCTGGCCCCAGCGAAGGAAATGCGCAAAAACCCGACTATATCCAAAATCTTTTCGGACTTATGCACCTGGTAAGCGGGGAACAAACTGTAAGTCATTTTGAAACCGCGTTTGACAATTGCACCATCCGTTACGGTGATATGAAAAAACAGTTGGGTGAAGACATGATTAAATTTATTTCCCCGATCAGGCAGAGAGCAACAGATATTTTACTCGATGAAAAATATCTTCAGAACGTGATGGTAGCCGGGGCGGCAAAAGCCTCCAAAAGTGCGCAACAAACTATGGAAATTGTAAGAATTGCGATGGGCCTGAATTATTTTTAAGGGATCTTCTAAAAGATCGTTTGTTTGAGATAAATACGCTTACTTCGTAACAACCAAATATAAATGGCATCCCGGATTATGGCCAAAACAAAAAAACCAAAACACATTGCAGTTGCAGGAAACATCGGCGCAGGAAAGACCACCCTTACTGAAATGTTAAGTAAACATTATAAATGGATACCTCAATTCGAAGATGTTGACCATAATCCTTACCTGAACGACTTTTATGACGATATGCCTCGCTGGAGTTTCAACCTCCAGATCTATTTCCTTAACAGCAGGCTGAACCAGCTTTTAGAAATTCAGCATGGAACAGAAACTGTAATTCAAGACCGAACCATTTACGAGGATGCAAATATTTTTGCTCCGAACCTACACGATATGGGTCTGATGGGAAAAAGGGATTTCGAAAACTATTATAAATTTTTTGAAACCCTTAAATCCATGGTCCAACCACCCGACCTTCTTATTTATCTACGGGCGTCAGTGCCGACCCTTGTCGCACAAATTCAAAAAAGGGGGCGCGAATACGAAGAGAACATTCGTCTTGATTACCTGAAAAAACTGAACGATTATTACAACAGCTGGATCGAAACCTACCATGAAGGCAAATTGTTAATCATTGATGCAGACACGAATAAATTTGCTGAAAATGAAGAGGACCTCGGTAAAATTATTTCACAAATTGATGCGCAGTTGTTTGGCCTTTTTTGATCAATAATGTAATTCCACCGCCGGCATTAATCAATTAACTGATTTTTCATGGCGTAAAACACGAGCCCTACAGAATTTTTAACTCCAAATCTTTCCATCAGCCGATCTTTAATAGCCTCTACCGTACGAGCGCTGATGCTCATTTTCTGCGCAATTTCAGTGGCGGTAAATTCCATGCACACCAGGGTTAGCACTTCTTTCTCCCGGTCACTCAATACTACCTCAGTTGTCAGGCTCGGATTAAATTTCTGTTTACTGTAATTTTTCTTAATAAGCACCTTATTTACAAATGGATTGAGGTAAAAACCAGTTCTTACTACATCCATAATTGCCCGCTTAATTTCTGCTGGGTCTGTACTTTTTAAGAGATATCCCGCTGCGCCACAATCCATCAGGTGGCCAACAAATCTTTCATCCTCATACATAGTGAGAATAATAACGCGAATGTTTGGGTAGGTTTTGGTGATAATCTTCGTAGCGTCAATGCCGTCTTTAATCGGCATTTTGAGATCGCATAGAATGACGTCTGGTAATGATTCGGGGATTTTTTGAATTAAATCTTCTCCATTGTCGGCTTCCATTACGAAACGGATATTTTGGTACGGTCGTAAGGAAAGAATTACTCCCTTCCGGAAAATTTTGTGGTCGTCAGCGATGGCGACTTTAATTTGTTCTGAAAGCATATTTGGGGGGTAGTAGAATTACTACTTACAAAAATAGCGTTTTACACAACAGTATTTACTTATGATCACAATTATAAGATGGATATTTTTGGAATCTCCAATGTCACCTTATAATATGTTTGGCTTGAGTCAATCTCGAAAAGGATCCGTCCATTTAGCACCTTGATCCTGCTGGCAATGTTTTTTAATCCCAGTCCGTGTGAAGTATGATTAAGTTTATCAAATTCTGATTGAACAATGCCTTTGCCGTCGTGATGTAACCTGATATAGATGTTATTTGTGGTGGCGTTTTGAGTAAGATGAATAAACGCGGAGTTGCTGTGTTTAATAATATTATTTACCAGTTCCTGGATAACCCTGAAAACTAACAGCTCCTGCTCTACTTTCAACCTCTCACGGTAATCATGGAAGCGGGCACTGGCATTGATTCTTCCGCTGCCGCTTATTTTCTGAAATAGGTCAGTAGTTGCACTTTCCAACCCAAAATTCTTTAACGTCGGGGGCATCAGGCTATGACTAATATTCCTAATAAGTAATATCGCATCGTCGAGGATCTGTTTGGCACTTAAAATACTTTGGAGTTGCTGGGCCTTGTCCTGGTTTACAAGATTTTCGTTGAGGTATAAGCGGGCGGTTGCGAGAAGTGGGCCGGCATCATCATGCAGGTCGGCAGAAATTCTCTGGCGCTCTTCCTCCTGGAATCGTATACTTGCGTTTAAAAATATTTGTTGTTTTTCCGCTTCCATCTGCTTCATCTGTATATGGTAGCGGATAACCTTTCTTTGATGCATAATCACGAAAACAATAATTCCAATGGCCAGGGTAATCATCCCTACCGACCCAATGAACATCAATTTTGAAACATCCGAATTTGCTGATACCTGTAAAAAAAACATCTGGCTCTAAGATTTTGGCTGGTTAGAAAAGGTGAAATCGTCAAGATTGATATCAGTGGGGATATGCAGATGTTCTTCAGTTTGTTCAACTGGTTCATTAGCGAATAACGCGAGACTAAGAATTATATTTTTGGAAATAGTAACGAAACTATAAATAGTGTTTAGGAGTGAGTTAAAATGTCTGTCAGTCGTGTAATTTAGAAATATGAAGAAAAAAAACGTTCCTGTAAAATAGAGAAAGAAACCTACACATATCCAAAATGTAATTGACTGAGACAGGGGATAAAGGGTAACCATCTTCATCTTCTCGTAAAAGATGTAAATAATGATTACCATAAAAATAAGAGACTCAACCAGAGGGGGATTATTGGAAACTTTTCCGGGGTTTGAAAGTAAAAAGTTTAATATAACAAATACCCAGAAGGGAATAATAATAAGCTTGATCGCTTTACGTATTATTAAGTTTTGAACATTTTGACTCAAAAATAGAGCAATAGTTGTGAATTCAACGATAGGATAAAGCTTAATAATAACAAAATAATAAGCTTTTGATTTCAGAACGAATAAGGAGAAAACTGCACAAATTACTAATGCAGCTAGAAGTAATGCATATAAAAAAAAAAACTTCAATTTTTTGTTTCTGTATTTCCAAAGGAATATCAGACAAAAAACCGAAGGTAAGGTCTCCGTTAAATAAGTGATATAAAGTAATAGATTTGGAATATGCAGTAGTTTTCGTAAAAATAACTACTTGTTTCCCAAAATCAAAATTTTATTCCATTAACAGAGCAACTCTAAAATACTTTGTAAAAGATTCAAAACACTTCCGTACATAAGAAAAAATTGTGGTTTACGATTAAATATCAAAACAAACTTGATCAAAATATGCATGTCAAACAACTGCCAATAGAGAAAATAAAATGTTTCTAAATCCCATTTAAAACTCATTCTCAGTCAATTGGGTCAAATTTGAAAAGTCAATTTAGTATAAAATAAGGTAAATATACGAAAACTGAATAGTAAATTTACTAAGTAGTTTCAAGTCGTAACATTACGCAGTACTAGTACTCATGCATCAAGTTGATGTAAAGAGTACTTCACCAGCAAAATGGATATTGAAAAATGGAATAATACGAATGAAAGATGAGAAAAATATAGTTTAGACAGTAGCATGTTTTTTCTTTGTAGGTATTTATACTCAAAATTATCCTCGTATTTTTACTTGGATGCTTTTTTTAAATTGCTATAAATCACTCAATTAAAAAAAATTTAGCTTTTTTTTAAGTAAACACCAACTATTCCCTAACTTTAAAATCCAATATTAACCTGCATAATGTCTACTGAAAATCTGATTAAAATTGCCATTGCTGATGATCATAAAATTTTTCGCGATGGAATCAAGATGGCTCTTTCCGGAAAACCGAACCTAAAAATGCTTTGGGAGGCTGAGGACGGTAAAGACATGATGCACAAGATCGCCATCAAGAAGCCCGAAGTTTTGTTGATGGACATACGCATGCCTGAAATCGACGGCATCAATGGCATACAGTTGATCCGGAAGGAATATGAAGATATCAAGATTATTGTGTTGACCATGTATGATGACCAGCAGATGATTAGTAAAATGATGGAAATGGGTGCTAACGCTTACCTTACTAAAACCACAGATCCTGAAGAAATCTATGAGGCCATATTAACGTGCATGAACGACGACTTTTATTTCAACGACTTGGTAAACAAGGCGGTGATGGGTAGACTCATGCAAAAGAAGAATGTAAGGCAGCATTACGGTACCAATACTCCCATCCATTTTAATGAAAAGGAAATTAAGATTCTTCAGCTTCTCGCGGAAGATAAAACGACGGAGGAAATTTCTAAAACAATTTTTTTAAGTCC
>JANXYS010000404.1 GCA_025355935.1 Chitinophagales bacterium
AGGAGGGATGCCACCAGGCACTGTATCCATAAAGCAAATTCGGGCACATTATTTTTATTGAGCGAGGCGGCGCGCCTGAAAAATAAGCCATCTTTTGCCATCGTGTTATATACCCTGGCCCCTGAAAGGATTAGACCATTATTGCAGCCGAATGTGGAAATCATAATCATTACAGCTATCACGTAAGCCCCGATATTTCCGAAAATTTTTGTGCTCGCAGCTACCGCCACCCTGTCTTGCGGAGCAGAAGCGACTTCGTTTAGTGGGAGTACACTTATATACATGAGATTTGCGGCAATATAAATAACAGTAACAATGAGTGTTCCTAAAAAAAGACTTAATCCGATGTTTCGTTTTGGATTTTTAACCTCGCCGGCGATGAAGGTTACATTATTCCATGCATCACTGCTGAAAATTGAACCTACCATCGAGGCCGCAATGGCCCCAAGCATGGCACTGCCAAAAACTCCACCAATAACTTTGCCTTCTGCATCCCGCGTCGTCATGTCCCAGGCATTAGCCCAGTTCGCATTCCAGGTTTCAGCTTTTGCTGCCAGGAAGAATCCAAAAACTATGAGACCAAACAAGGAAAGTAATTTTACAACAGTAAACGTTGTTTGAATCAATTTACCTTCCTTAATTCCGCGGGTATTGATATAGGTTAGTAATACTATAAGTGCAATAGAAACGAATTGAGCCGGGTATATCTTAAAAATCCCTACCTGGGTGATTATATTCTCTGGTCTCACGTCGAGTATGGGAATAAATGTTCCGGCGAACTTGCTGAAAGCAACGCCCACAGCAGCAATAGTAGCAGTTTGGATAACCGCGAAGAAACTCCAGCCATATAAAAATCCGGCAAGGGGGTTAAAAGCCTCTTTAAGATAAACATACTGTCCGCCCGCTTTAGGAAACATAGAACTTAATTCGCCATAACTCAGCGCGGCCGTTAGAGTCATAAAACCGGTAATTAACCACACAGCAATTAGCCAGCCGGCACTTCCGACATTACGTGTAATATCAGCACTTACAATAAATATTCCGGATCCTATCATAGAACCAGCCACGATCATAGTAGCATCTAACAGGCCAAGAGAGGGTTTAAAAGTTTGGGTAGTTTCAGTCATGAAGGTTTGAGTGTTATTTAAGGAAGGAATGTACAAAAAATCCCGGTCATTTGATGACCGGGAGAAAATGGTTCTATAAATAATTAATTTATTTCTGTTTCATTTTTTCGTTCATACCCTTAATTACGTCATCAGTAATATTCAAGGTTGAATCTTTGTAAACCATATAATCAAGTCCCGAACCAGCGGTGAAAATATACCTGAATCTTTTTTCTTTGTTATAATCATGAAGGAAATCTTTGATCCTTTTTTGGATGTCATCCATAAATTTATAACTTTTCTCACTAAGCTTCTGACCCGCAGATTGTTTGCGTGCCTCTATTTGCTGCTGCTGCTGATATAACTCACCCTGAAACTTTTCAGCTTCTGCCTGGGTGATAGAAGCGCCGCGTTTTAAAAAATTATCTTTTTGAGTTTCCAGGTTACGCATAGCAGTCTGCCACTCCGTTTCTATTGCTTTTTGTTCTCCTTCCAACTGTTTCCTCTTCTCTTTTATATAGGAGATTTTTTCATTCAGGGAATCCAGCTCGACATACGCAATTGCCATAGAACCAGCGTTAATACCGCTGTTGGAAACAGCAGTTATCTTTCTATCGGTAACTGCAATTGCCTTTTTACCTGCAAAGACCTGGTAGTATAAAAATGCCACTGCAACAATTAAGACCACATTTAAGATCAGGGATAAGTTCTTCATGAACCGGAAAAAGTTTGTTTGGACGGCAATATAGTAAGAAACAAAAACTTTAGCCTCATTTTGCAAGAACATTTAGGAAAGGCTTAACTCGCAACACTTTCAAATGTAGAAAAAAACAAACGATAAAATAATTGTGAAGGATAAAGTTTATTTTAGTTACAAAAATGTAGAATCATGATAAAAGCAATTATTACCGGATCAACCGGGATGGTTGGGGAGGGCGTTTTGCACGAATGCCTTCAGCACCCCGATGTTTCGGAAGTATTGGTTATTAATCGCAAACCTTGCAACATAATACATCATAAATTAAATGAAATCATTTTACAAGATTTTCTAAATCCCGATTCAATATCCCCGGTTGTAATTGGATATGACGCATGTTACTTTTGTCTCGGGGTAACTTCGCTGGGTAAAAAAGAGCCGGAATACAATACTCTCACCTACGACCTGACGATAAACTTTGCAAAAGTCTTAGTTAAGCAAAATCCTGAGATGACTTTTTGTTATGTATCTGGCCAGGGCACCGATAGCTCTGAAAGTGGGAGGATCATGTGGGCACGCGTAAAAGGTAAAACTGAAAACGCTTTGATGAAGTTACCGTTTAAAAAGGTTTTCGCATTTCGGCCCGGGTTCATTATCCCGACGCCCGGTTTAAAAAATACCCTGTCCTTATATAAGTGGTTTGGCTTTCTAGTACCCGTATTTAAAAAATTATTTCCGTCTTCATTCTCAACTTTACGCGATGTTGGTCTGGCGATGATCAAAACACAAAGCCTGGATCATAACCGGTCGGTGTTGGAAGTAAAGGATATTAACAAACTCGCGCATAAATAATCATTTTTATGACGTTAGATTCCAACCTATTTGCACGAATTGAAACGATAAGGCTCAAAATCGTGAACGTTCGAAAAGTTTTCTGTTTATATATCCTAACTTGGCTCCCAAAGTGTATTAGATTTTATGGAGCGTACAGTTTACCCTGTTGTGATTATTGGTTGCGGACCTGCGGGTGCCAGTACATCAATTTTCCTGAGCAAATTAAATGTTGATCATATAATACTCGAGAAAGAGGCGTTCCCGCGCGACAAAATATGTGGCGATGGTTGTAGTGGAAAAACAAGTTTTGTGTTGAGAAAAGCCAATCCTCAATTTTTAAATGAAATTTTTGAAAACTCTAATAGTTTTCTACCCAGCAACGGTATTAGCTTCTCAGCACCCAATGGTAAGTTTATTGATGTACCTTTTCCCCGAACACAACTTATAAATGAGCAGCCAATAGGCTTTACATGCAAACGGGTAATTTTTGATGATTTTCTTTTTAGAAAAACGCATAGTCCGTTCTGCACCGTAATTCAATCGGCTAATACTACCGCGATCGTACAGACGTCGGAAGGTTACAACATTACCTTTTCGAATGCACTTCATGAATTAAAGACGATTTCCTGCAAGTTGCTGATAGGTGCCGACGGTGACAAGGGCATCACTTGCAAGAAAATCTTACATGAAAATATCGTCAGCAAAAGTTCTGCAATAGGATTGCGGGCTTATTATAAAGGCGTTACCGGTATGCATAAAGAACATTTCCTGGAACTGCACTTCCTCAAGGAAATTTTGCCAGGTTATTTTTGGATATTTCCATTACCTAACGGTGATGCGAACGTTGGTATCGGGATGAATGCGGAAGTAGCGCGCAAAAAAAAGATAAATTTACGTGAGGTGATGCTTAATGCTATCAGCGTTAACCCTCTTATTAAGGATCGTTTTATAAATGCTCAATTAACCGACAAGATTTACGGCTGGGGTTTGCCTACCGGCGAAAAGAGAAAACCTGTTTCTGCTGATCATTTTCTTTTGGTTGGGGATGCTGCCTCGCTGGTTGATCCTTTTACGGGTGAAGGAATCGGAAACGCACTGTACAGCGGTATGCTGGCTGCGGAGGTTGCAGCAAAGGCACTTTCGGAAAATAATTTTCATAAGGAATTTCTGACAGAATTATACGACACAGTTCTTTACCGCCGTATTGGGGACGAACTCAAATTAAGTAACAC
>JANXYS010000248.1 GCA_025355935.1 Chitinophagales bacterium
GCAAATCGGCGAAAGAAAAAAACAATAGTTTACAGGAAACAAAATCTAATGTTGCATATGAAGGAAGATCTAATTGGATATGTTGGAGGAATATTTTCCTCGGTTTCTTTTTTACCCCAGGTCATTAAAATACGAAAGACAAAGTCGGCCGGGGATTTGTCAATGGCCACGCTGCTTCTACTTGCTACTAACGTTTCGCTTTGGCTTACATATGGCATTGCTATTAAGTCCATCCCGCTCTGGCTCACAAATTCAATAGTACTGGCGATGGTGCTCACGATGATTTATTTTAAAATTCGATTTAGAAATAATGAAGTATGATGGATAAGAAAAGTTTAAGAGCGCCAAATTCTACCTGGAGCATATTGACGATGAAATGTCCAAGATGCCGTTATGGTGATATGTTTATTCATAAAAGTGCTTATAGACATCTATCCTTGAAAAATATTTTTGCGATGCCGGAACATTGTGCGGAATGCGGTCAAAAATTCGATATCGAACCAGGGTTTTGGTATGGAACGGGATATGTAAGTTATGCTATCACAGTAGCTATTTCCGTCGCAACATTTATTGCATGGTGGGTGCTGATAGGAATTTCCATAAAGGACAATCGCGTTTTCTGGTGGCTGGGAATTAATGCTCTACTACTCGTCGTTCTTCAACCCTGGATTATGCGGTTAAGCCGGGTAATTTATATGCGTTTTTTCGTAAGTTTTGATCCTGACTATAAACAAACACTTCCCAAGCAACTCGATTAAAATTCAACCACTATCATAAATTAAATTTCGAAATTACGATATCGAAAATCTAAAAAAACTTCTTTATAACAGTTGTATTTTCTCTTAATTTATATTTTCAATAATGCCCGCAATGCCCTGGCCTCCGCCGATACAAGCAGTAACAAGTCCGTATTTTTTGTTAAGTCTCTTCATATCGTTTACCAGTTGAATAGTCAGTTTAGCTCCTGTGCAGCCTAGCGGGTGGCCAAGCGCGATAGCTCCACCATTGACGTTTACAATATCGTTGTTCAATCCCAGGCTGCGGATAACCGCCAGCGACTGTGATGCAAAGGCCTCATTGAGTTCAATGAGATCAATATCTTCTAACTTCATTCCGGCCTGTTTTAAAACTTTTGGGACAGCCGCCACGGGCCCGATTCCCATTAGCCTTGGTTCCACACCCGCACTGGCACAATTTATTAACCGTGCGATCGGCTTAAGCCCAAGTTCGCTAATCATTCTTTCACTCATAACAATTACGAATGCGGCTCCATCACTTGTCTGAGAAGAGTTTCCTGCTGTAACCATACCCCCTAATGCAAAGGCAGGCTTTAACTTCGCAAGTCCTTCCGGAGTTGTATCAGTCCGCACGCCCTCATCAGTATCAACAATGTAATTTTTCTTTTGCTTTTTTCCTTGTTCATCAAGGTAAATCTGTTCGACATTGATGGGGAGAATTCCTGACTTAAAATAATCTTCTTTAATAGCCTTAGCAGCTTTTAAATGACTGTTATAGCTGAACATATCCTGGTCTTCACGCGACACATTAAATTCTGAAGCAACTGCCTCTGCTGTTAAACCCATACTTAAATAATAATCAGGTTCGTTAACTGCGATGGCATATGATGGAACAGTTTTCCATCCAGCTGTAGGAACCAGGCTCATGCTTTCTGTTCCCCCTGCAATTATGCATTCCGCCATTCCGCAACGAATACGTGTAGTAGCCATGGCAATTGTTTCGAGGCCACTCCCGCAATACCTATTTACAGTAATCCCCGGAACTTCTATACCAAGCGCTTTTGCTGCTATTACTCTTCCGAATTGCAGGCCTTGTTCAGCCTCCGGCACAGCGTTGCCTACAATTACGTCATCCACTCTTTTTGGGTCCAATTGGGGAACAGTAGCTATCAATCCTTTTATCACATCTATTGCAAGGTCATCAGGCCGGGTAAATCGGAATCCCCCTTTTTTACTTTTTGTAATCGCGGTTCTGAAACCGGAAACGATATATGCTTCCTGCATAAATTGTGTTTAATGGATAAATAGTTGTCTATGCAACCTTATATCAAAGTTATCATTTCCGCATTGA
>JANXYS010000251.1 GCA_025355935.1 Chitinophagales bacterium
CAAAAAGTACGGCCAACATACCCAGGGAAATAGCTCCTGCTTTTTTTTCTTTAATGATTTTGACCAATTGAGGTATTAAAGATGTACCTGTTGCTATACTGGCTACCAGGCCCACGGTCGTTGTAAATTCCATAAATATTAAGTATTAAAAAGCCGCCTCCTGGCTCTCCCAGCCTTCGATTTATCTCTATCTATTATTAAGCCGGAATCATCCCCGGAAACTCTTTTTTAACTACATCAGAATTTCAGTGTATTGTTATGTAGCCCGCCAAGAAGGATAGGCGACCTCTTCAAACGGCAAGAGTACAATGGGTGTAAATGCGGGCTTTTTCTCCCCGCAGGCTGTAGAATACACGCCGTGGAGTAATTGCCCTTCGTCAATGATTCTGACGATATGCTGAACGGCGTGCTATGCGATGCTGCCTGATTAGCGAGCATGAACATAAATCAGAAAAAGGAGACAAAAAAAGTTGTCGATGGAGTTTCTTCAGGTTTCGGAATCTCAGGGTATTTTCGTTCTCTTATACCTTCCGTTCTTGCAAGGCAGAAGGTCATTAATCCAAGTCGTATATAAATATTGCCCAGGGGAGTCCTGCTTTAATTCTTAGATAGAATAGTGCTTTCCTTGCCACTGTAGACGAGAGTTGAAAAAAACAGATCGTATTAAACGGAAGGGTACAAAAAAAGGCATTGCGATTGCTGCAATGCCTGGCTAAATATAATAAAGAGCACTAGTTTCCGTAAACGCATAAAAATTTAATACGCATTACTTTCAATTGCTCCCAGGTGAAATTACTTTCAGCCATTTCTTCCTGGGCGATTTGCAGAGAAGAAGTTTCACAGCTTTTAAAGTAATCCATGATTTCTTCCTGCTCATATTCATCTACCATTTCGTTGATAGCGTAATCGAGATTAAGTTTTGTGCCACTGGCAACGATGGTTTCCATTTCTTCCAGTAATTCATCTGTACGAAGAGCCTTATTTTTAGCAATTGTTTCGAGCCCGATCTTCTTATCTACATTTTGTATGATAAATATTTTGTTACTGTTTTTATTGGCAACACTTTTCATTACAAAGTCATCGGGACGAGTAATGTCATTTTCTTCTACGTATCGCGTGATTACATCAAGGAATGGCCGGCCATACCGGATCGATTTTCCCTTGCTCACACCGCTAATCTTTTCCAGTTCTTCCATACTGGTAGGGTACATAGTTGCCATGTCCTCCAGGGAGCTTTCAAGAAATATCACAAAGGGTGGCAGAGTTTTTTCTTTGGACACCTTTTTCCTCAGATCTTTTAATAACTCTAATAATTTTTCATCTGTTGCTCCACTAGCGCCCGCCGCCATTTCACCGGCCTCATCATCCGCATTTGCATCTTCAAACAAGTTGTTGAGGACAATTTTAAAAGATGCAGGCTTTTTAAGAAAAGCATTCCCTTTCTTAGTGATCTTCAGCACACCGTACTCTACAATATCTTTTTCCAAAATACCTTCAAGCAGCATCTGGCGTATAAGGCTGCTCCAAAAATGATTTTCTTTATCATTCCCGCTGGCAAAAGTATCGAGGGCCTCGTGCCGATACATTAACACCTGTGGGGTAGCCTTGCCCGTTAAAATAAGCATGGTATATTCAATGGCAAATTGTTCGCCAAGTGATTTTACAGTTTTTAAAACAGTTACAGCGTCGTTTTTGGCTTCTACTTTTTCTTTTGGATTCAGGCAATTATCACAATGCCCGCAACTCTTTTCGTCGTTGTAATGCTCGCCAAAATAATAAAGTAACGTCTTGCGACGGCAAACACTGCTCTCAGCGTATGAAACTGTTTCATTGATAAGCTGCGCACCAACTTCCCTTTCACTTAAAGGCTTATCTCGCAAAAAATGTTCGAGTTTACTCACGTCTTTATGTGAATAATAAAGGATACATTTTCCTTCCATTCCGTCGCGCCCGGCACGACCGGTTTCCTGATAGTAATTTTCGATAGACTTCGGAATGTTGTAGTGAATTACGAAACGCACGTCGGGCTTATCAATCCCCATTCCAAATGCTATGGTTGCAACGATAACATCCACGTCTTCATTTAGAAATTCATCCTGTCTTTTTGCGCGGAGTTTGGCATCGAGCCCTGCGTGGTATGCAACTGCCTTGATGCCGTTCGCCATTAGCATCGCAGCAAGTTCTTCTGTAGTTTTGCGGTTAAGGGTATAAATTATCCCACTTTTACTTTTATGTTGCTGGATAAACCTGACAATACTCTTGTTGGTTTGATCGAGGTTTACTTTCGGCTGTATTTCGTAATATAAATTATCCCGGTTGAAGGAGGAAATGAAAATCTCCGGATTTCGCAGACCAAGGTTTTTTACAATATCACTTTGCACCTTTGGGGTTGCCGTGGCGGTAAGAGCAATGATCGGCGAGCCCGGGCTTATGATGTCAATCATCTCCTTAAGACGACGATACTCCGGACGGAAATCATGCCCCCACTCTGAAATACAATGAGCTTCATCCACAGCGAAAAAGGAAATGGGAAGCTCTTTAAAAAAATCGATATTTTCTTCTTTGGTTAAAGTTTCCGGCGCTACATAAAGCATCTTTGTTTTTCCGCTGGTAAGGTCTTCCTTTACTATTTTTTGCTGACCTTTATTAAGGGTACTGTTTAGGAAATGGGCTACATCATCCTTGCTGCTATAGCTACGCACAAGATCAACCTGGTTCTTCATTAAGGCAATTAGCGGAGAAACTATAATAGCTACTCCGTCGCAAACCATGGCGGGAAGTTGATAACAGAGACTTTTCCCTCCGCCTGTCGGCATGATAACAAAAGTATCGCGACCTGAAAGTAAATTTTCTATGATTTTTTCCTGTGGACCTTTAAATCCATCAAAACCGAAATGACCCTGGAGTTTTGAGGAAAGATTACCGGCAAGGCTGCCCGAAGAGATTTTCAACGCAGCTGTTTTCGTGATCGCAACTTTCGCAGTTGGCTTGGGTGATAATTTAACTGTACTCATAATGTTAGGCTCTTCCGAAGAGATATTTATAATCTTACGATATTGGGGTTTTTCAGCGAAGGCAACGAAGTTAATTCACCACACCTGTAATATCAAATGGTTAACAGTTTCTTGGCACATAATATTGTGGCGGCCCTCCCCATGTATCTATAAGTTAACGAAAAAATTTACAATTGGGAATAAATTTAATTTATCAACACCAAAATACGCTGGCCTACTTTGCATTGTAAGCGAATTAAAGTAGGTTTGCCGCTGCTTAAAAACAATGAATAACGAATTGATTATATCAAGTGCTAAGCGCACAATTGTCTTGCAATCAGCCGCCATTGAGGAGTTGTCGGAGTTTATCAATGGAAATTTTACGGACGCAGTCCGCCTCGTTGCTGCCTGTACCGGCCGCCTGGTGGTTAGCGGGATCGGAAAAAGCGCTATCATAGCTCAAAAGATTGTTGCCACATTGAACAGTACCGGTACTCCGGCACTTTTCATGCATGCGGCGGACGCCATCCATGGCGATCTTGGGATGGTACAACAACACGACATAGTTCTAATTATAAGTAAAAGTGGAGACAGTCCCGAGATTAAGGTACTCGTACCACTGGTAAAGAATTTCGGGAATAAGTTAATAGGCATGGTGGGTAATATTCAGTCATATCTGGCAATACAAAGCGACATTGTACTTAATACGACTGTCAAACAGGAAGCCTGTCCCAATAATCTTGCACCCACTACAAGTACCACCGCACAAATGGTTATGGGTGACGCGCTGGCAGTTTGTCTCATGGAGGCGAAAGACTTCAATTCGGACGATTTTGCAAAATTTCATCCCGGTGGTGCACTTGGGAAAAAGCTGTACCTCCGGGTAAGTGACCTGGTGCAGGCAACTGAAAACCCAGCTGTTCTGGAAACCACTTCGATCAGAAATGTGCTGGTAGAGATCACCAGGAAAAGGTTGGGCGCCGCAGCCGTATTGAATGAAAAGAAAGAGGTGGTAGGCATTATTACAGATGGTGATATCCGCCGGATGTTGGAGAAATATGAAGTTTTTATCAGTCTTGTGGCAAAAGATATCATGAGTTTCAATCCTAAGACAATTGAATCTGATGCCCTGGCCATTGAGGCTTTTGAAAAGATGCGTATTAATAATATTAGTCAGCTTATTGTATTAACGGAAAGAGAATACACGGGTATTGTTCATTTGCATGACCTCGTGCGGGAAGGGATTTTTTAAAATAAATGATCGCGTCATCTGCGACATAATTAAACATTATGCATAAGAATCATTACGTAGCTATTATGGCCGGTGGGATAGGAAGCAGGTTTTGGCCAATGAGCCGCACAGATTACCCAAAGCAATTTCTTGATATTCTGAGTACCGGCCGAACACTCATACAAGCTACCTACGACAGGTTTAAGACGTTCATTCCGGCAGAGAACATTTTTATTGTTACCTCCGTCCAATATCGCCAGATCGTAATTGATCAGCTTCCCGACCTCCCTCCGGAAAATATCCTGTGCGAACCTTCGCGTAAAAACACCGCACCCTGTATCGCTTATATCTCTTACAAACTTTACCAGCTTAATCCAAATGCTAATCTTATTTGTGCTCCCGCTGATCACCTGGTGATGGAGCCTGAGCAGTTCAAGAAGATTTGTCTCGACGCATTACATTTTACTTCTCATATTAAAGCGTTGCTCACTCTTGGCATTACTCCCACTAACCCAAATACCGGTTATGGCTATATTCAATTTGAATCTTTTGCAGTTAGTGAAAATATCTATAAGGTAAAAACTTTTACGGAAAAGCCCGACACCGAACTTGCTAAAACATTTATTGCCAGCGGCGATTTTTTATGGAACGCGGGAATCTTCGTCTGGGAAGTAAAGAATATCATTAATGCCTTCGAAAAATACTTGCCCGAAATTCATGAAGTGTTTGATTCCGAGAAAGAATATTTTAACACCGTCTCCGAGAAGGAGGCTGTCGAAAGGATTTATCCACTTTGCGTAAATATTTCTATAGACTACGGTATAATGGAGAAAGCCGATAACGTTTATGTAATACCATCTTCGTTTGGCTGGACAGATCTTGGAACCTGGGCAAGCGCTTATGATACCTTAAAAAAAGATAATCTCGGGAATGCAATAGGGGGCAAAAACATTTTTGTTCTCGATGCAACCAATAATATGGTACACGCGAGTCATAAAAAATTAGTGGTTTTGCAGGGGATTGATAACTTCATTATCGTTGACACCGAAGACGTTCTGCTGATCTGCCATAAAGATAACGAACAGGAAATAAAGGAATATGTGGCCGAAATTAAAAGAATAAAGGGCGACAAATATTTATAAACAATATTTGATTGTAGCTGGCGTTATAGGAGCATTATTCCCGAGAAAATTTCCGCTTCTTTACCCAACTGATACGTCCACAACATGAAGGTGTTACTAATAATTTTTTCCTTTATTTTATTGCTGCCGAATTTTCTTCCGGTTGATATTAACGGTGCAGACCGCTTTAATGGGGATGAACGCTACAGCCCTAATCTGGCACATTTAAACACAATTCCAAAACTCGAGGCATATGCAGACAGTTTATCCGCGACAAAAAAAGTTAGGAAAGGCTCAAGGCGATATTGGGTCTCTGTTGATTCAATTATTTCAGAACGCTTTTACCACGGCTTTTCGCGGTACAATTTGAATGAAAACTGGCTGGCGGCAGTAGCAGACCGTGTTTTTGGTTACGGACTTTCGAATAAAGTTTATGTAAGCGATATTATGAAAAGTCGCGAAGCCGGCTGTTCACAACAGGCGGCAATTATGATGGAACTGGCTGGCCGGCAGGCATTCAACTACCGAAGTGTTGGTTTTCCACATCATTATGCCGTTCAGATAGGAATTGGTCTCCAATGGTATTTCTTCGATGCCGACATGGAACCTTCATTAACCATCCAGGACCGAAAATTCAGTTCCTGGAATGGAAAAAATGATGAGTTGAAAAAGTATTACCTCTGTAAAACACCGGCCGTCCTTGACTATGAATTTGGCATTCACCAGAAGGCAAATTTTGGCACTCCCAATGTTAGCCCTGCGCCCCACCTCAAGTCTTTCCATAGTGTAACCTTCCTTCTTTCACGAATTCTTTGGTTATTTCCTTTGCTGGCGATATTATTAGTGCAGCGCCGCAAATTTTTCTTTGCGAAGGTTGTTTCACCCAATCAACTCCCTGAGCCAGTTTTTTCGTTAGGATTAAGCATCTAAGCTTATTTTTGGTGTCTTAAAGAAACATTATTGATACCTACAATTAAAAGTAAACTTCCTCATGCGGGCACCAACATATTTACGGTGATGAGCTCTCATGCAGCGGAACATAATGCTGTTAATTTAGGTCAGGGATTTCCTGATTTTGGCATGGATCCTGAACTTACCAGGCTCGTGGGAGCCGCCATGGCTGATGGCCATAATCAATATGTTCACATGAATGGGCTGCCGTTGTTACGACAACAACTCGCCGAAAAGGTCTCTTATCTTTATAGCAATACTATCGATCCGGACGAAGAAATTACTATTACTCCCGGTGGTACCTATGCAATATATTCTGCTCTCACATCGATCGTTCAGAAGGGAGATGAAGTGATTGTTTTTGAACCTGCGTTTGATAGTTATATTCCTAATATTGAAATTAACGGGGGGATTGCTATTACAATTTCATTGACTTTTCCTGACTATAAGATCGATTGGGAAGTAGTTAGAAATAAGGTAAATATAAATACCCGGGCGATTATCATTAATTCACCACATAACCCTACCGGAACCCTGATCACAGAAGATGATATACGTGAACTACAGGCGATAGTAAAGGATACGGGAATTTTCATTATCAGCGATGAAGTGTACGAGCATCTTGTGTTCAACGGGCGCGAACATTTATCCGTTTTAAAATATCCAGACCTTTATGAACGAAGTTTTGTCTGTTTTTCGTTTGGAAAGGTTTATCACTGTACCGGCTGGAAACTTGGTTATTGTATTGTCCGGGTCCGCGCGATCAGCACCGCGCAGAAGTTGGCCTGAGAGGTACCGGTCAGAAATAGTCCGCTGGCCTTGGCGCCAAAGCCGAACAGCTCGGCCATCCAGGCCACCACCTGGCGTTCGACCTCGATGGGCATGTGGTCGCGGCCGCCCAGGTTGGCGTTCAGGCCGCCGGCCAGCATCTCCGCCAACATGCCCACGGCCGTGCCGCCGCCCTGCACCCAGCCCATGAATCCTGGATGCCGGTTGCCGCTGGAGTAAGGCGCGACGTCGGCCATGAAGGCGCCGTGCACCTGCGCCAGTTCCGCCGGCGCCCAAGGCAGGTCTTCACGAAACCGCGCCCGCATCTGGTCGCTCGGCGCCTGCCACAGTGGCGCGTCCGCCACCCCGGCCAGGGTGTCGATCATATCGTCCAGCATCCGATGTCCCTGGGCCCGCAGCGCGCCCCAGTCCTCGGGATCCAGTCCAGACATTGCGCCTCCAACGCCCGCCGGGGCCGCACGGCGACGGCCGAGAGCGGGACGAGCGCCAGGGCTAGGCCGGAACGGTTGGCGAGGCGTTAAGGGGCAGCGCTGTCCTTGCCCGAGGCCGACGGTCCAGCTAACCGGTCTCCATGCCCCACGACGTCCTGATCATCGGCTCAGGCATGGCTGGCGCGTCGCTGGCGGCGATGCTGGCGCCGCATCGCTCGGTGATCGTGGCGGAGCGCGAGG
>JANXYS010000476.1 GCA_025355935.1 Chitinophagales bacterium
TCTTCAAAACCATAGCGTTTTAAAAGTTCACGAAGTGAACTCAATTCGTGTAATTCGCCTTATTCGGTATTATAATTCGTGCCCCGAATAATCTCGTGCCTAAACTAATAATTGATGCACAACTAGGTAATTCGTACTTAAATAAATAATCCGTGCCCAAAAAGTAATTCATTAACGAACACTATCCGTGGTCAATCACAAAAAAGCCCCCGACAAAATCAGGGGCTTTCTACAAAAATCATTTTTTTTTCTTTAGAAGTTGATACGAGCCGTTAATGAACTAATCCATCTCGCGCTGTAATCAGGTTGTGAACTTGTGCTTAACCCATAAGGCTTACCATTGTTCCTTGTTTGTGGAGAGAATTTATATTTCGGAGTAAGGTTGCTGCTGCTCACGAAACCGTTAAACGTAACAAGCGAATATTGGTCGTTACTCAGGAAGTATTGTTTTCCTGCAGTATGATCCAGCATATTTGCAAAGTTAAACACATCATAACTTAGTTGCAACCCATACGACCTTCCACCTAACTTCATAGTAAAATCCTGCTGAATTTTTAGGTTTAATAAATTGGTGAATGGCAATCTTGCACCATTTCTTTCGGCATATTCACCACGGTGTTTTGATAAATATTTATCATCAGTGATGTAGGCATCATACATATCTCTCTGCTGCTGCTGATTGTAAACTACTGCTGTTGAACCGCTCCCAACCGTATTAGCATCAAATATCATCGTTTGTAGCTGAGCTGTTGTTGGGATGAAAATCAGATCGCTCGTCTCCGTGCGATTAAAACCTTTAACTAAACTGTTTGTGTAAACATAACTGAAAGGGGCACCCGACTGACCCTGGTAAGTCATCGAAATTGTAGTAGCCAGTCTCTTGTTTGCGTACATAAATTTCTTTGCAACGTAGGCTGTAATACGGTGAGCTGCATCAAAATCAGATGTTGAAAGCGTAAGGTTATTTTGCCCGTTTACTGCTTCCATAAATCTAAACTGAGATGTATTCACTGAACTGGTTCCTTCGTTAATCACTTTTGAGTTACCATATGCATAGTTAGCGTTGAATGCAAAACCTTTTCTCCAGGCTTTGTCAATGGTAAGTGTGAATGTGTAAGAGAAACCTTTTCTGCCCGTTGTATTCTGTAAAATTAATACGTCGGTATATGGATTTCTTGTTCCTGAAGCACGAATAGGAATTTTAGACGCAAGTGATGATGAGGTAGACGTTGGAAGCAATGTATCATTCACCTGCCTGTTATCAACTCCAACGGCATTAAACCTGTTAGGGAAGATATTCACGTTCTGATAATTGATCTCATAAATGTTTTTGGAAACTATCATTTCAACAGTAGTGCTCCAGTCGCCGCCTAATTTTTTATCAGCAGCAAGGGAAGTCCTGAAGATCTTGTTTAATCTGAAATCCTTTGCAATAAGATTCATGGAACCTTTCGCATCTTTATTCGGGTTTAAGCCAAAATCCTGTGGTGTGTACTGTCCAAAAGGATCAGCTCTGAAGAGGATTGCATCCGAAGCGTTCCTGGTAATAGCTCCCACACTGATACCGTTATTATTGTAAATACCACCAGGCCATACCAGCGGAATACGTCCTGTAAATAAACCCAGTCCACCACGTATAACGAGCCTTTCAGAAGGGATCTTGTAAGTAAAACCTACCCGCGGAGAAACTGACCATGGAATGTTGGGTTTCTGACCTGACCGCGCGCCCTTAAGATCGTAATAATTAGATAAGACAGTGCGAGCCGAATCATTAAAAAATTTGTCTTCAGTAAGGTCTGTTAGGAATTCTGTTTTGTCCGCCCGAACGCCAAAGTTGAAGGTTACTGCGTCATTTACTTTGAACTCATCGTTCAAGAAGAAACCTAAACGACCTACTTTAAATTGAGCAGCTGATTTTGTGTCGTCAGTTGCACTTCCATCAAGTAATGCAATACCTCTCGTATAACCAGGACCATTTGCTGCCGTAGCAGTACCGTTTGCGTTCTGGTAGAAATTAGCAAGGTTGGAAAAAGTATAAGTACCGTATGAATTTTGGATGAACACGTTATACGCTTTCGTTAATTCGTTGTCGGTACCTACAGTCATAGAATGCTTGCCGAGGTTAAATTTAAAGGCGTCCTGCAAAGCATAATTAGTAGTTTTGAGGAGGTTCTGCGTAGAACTTGGTTCAGTTCCAAAAACGAATCGGCCGCTTCCGTCTGTAATTGTTACGCGTGGGAAAGGGTTATTGAGAGGACCTCTGTCGTCATTAACGTCGGCTATAGTAAATAACAGACGGTTGCTTTTTCCGCGTTTGAAATTACTTCTAAATTCAAATGCGCCCGACTGTGTGCGGTTCGGAATTACAAAACCATTATTGTAGAAGTTTATATTGGTGGAGTTACTGGCGGTTACATTGTTTCTAAAACTTTTATTGTAACGATAGCTCACGGACACCTTATTGTTGCTGTTTAAATTCCAGTCTAACTTACCTGTATACCTGTTTGCCTCCACTTTTTCCGCGTTGTCAAGGTAAGATCCTGCATTATAACCATACTTGGTTTTCAGGAAATTGCCTAAACTATCAACTGCCGCGGACCGATTGTTATTTCCTGTGTAGTTATTAAAATCAAAGGGCTGTGGTCTGTCATCTCGTTGTATTTCCGCTAACAGGAAATAAAATAATTTATTTTTGATTAATGGACCACCTATCCGGATACCTGTAGTTTTATTTTGAAAGTCAGGTAATTTAGTACGCTCAAATTGCGTTTGGCTTCCGGCCTTAAGGGTTGCAATTGGCGATTTACCGGCAAGATCCTGGTTACGGAAAACATAATACAGAGAACCTTCAAAGTTATTAGTACCCGAACGGGTAATGGCATTGATACCGCCACCGGTAAAGTTTCCAATGGAAGCATCATACGGAGAAATCACAACCTGGAACTGATCGATAGCGTCTATCGAAATGGGTGAGGTTCCTGTTTGTCCACCGTTTGTTCCTGAATTTGCCAAACCAAACAAGTCATTATTTGCAGCACCATCTATATAGAAAGAATTATAACGGTTATTCTGACCTGCAATCGAGATACCACCATCAGCGGCTGTGATCTTTGCCTGTGGAACAAAACGAACAAAATCCTGTATACTTCTGCCAATTGTAGGAAGATTAGCCATCTTATCTCGGCCAATGCTTGTACCGGCACCGCCTTTTGCATTGGTACCGGAAGTGCGTGTAGCGGCTACTGTTACTTCTGCGAGGTCGTTGCTTTTGTCTGTCAAAGATATATCCTGACTTAAGGCTTCTCCAAGTGATAAACTTGATACGTCTTTCGTATCCGTATTAAAACCAATATATGAAGTTGAAATAGTGTACGGGCCTCCCGGATTCATATTGGAAATAGAGTAACTTCCATCTTTACGGCTGGCCGTGCTGTAAACTGTTCCCGTAGGAACGTGTGTTGCTACAACTGAAGCGCCTGCGAGGGGATTTCCTTTTGCGTCTTTCACCGAACCAGATAAACTACTGGTTGTTACCTGCCCGATCATCATAAAGGGCAGGGACATAATCGCCACCAGTAATGGGAAAATCTTTTTAAAATGCATATAGTTTGGTTTTTTATAACAGCGGCAAAGAAACTAAATAAATCCCTAATACTGTTAAGTTTTATTAACAATTTTAGGGCAGTTTGTATTCATATATCGCTGCTTTTGTAAAGTGATTTTATAGATAATTTTCGAAAAGCGAAATCTTAGAAAACATCATTCTAAACGTAATTACCTTTGCATTTTAAATTATAGAATATGTTGAATACGATCCCTGAAGCTATTGAAGCGATAAAAAATGGAAAGCTGATCATCGTTGTGGATGATGAGGACCGTGAGAATGAAGGAGATTTTGTAACGGCCGCCGATAATGCTTCACCTGAAATTGTAAACTTCATGAGTACATATGGCAGGGGTTTAATATGTACGCCGATTACTGAAGAAAAATGTGCTGCTTTTGACCTGAAACCGATGGTAGTTGACAATACATCTCTTCACGAAACTGCATTTACCGTAAGTATTGATTTGTTAGGTAAGGGTTGTACTACTGGCATTTCAGCACACGATCGATCGAAGACAATTCTTGCCCTTGTTGATCCTGAAACTAAGGCCTCTGACTTTGGTAGACCGGGGCATATATTTCCATTGAAGGCAAAGTCAGGTGGTGTGCTCCGCAGGTCTGGGCATACGGAAGCAACCATTGACCTTGCCAGGCTGGCCGGTTTCGAACCTGCTGGTGTGTTGGTGGAGATCATGAACGAAGATGGCAGCATGGCTCGTCTTCCCGAATTAAAAGCTATCGCAAAACGTTTTGATCTCAAGATCATATCAATAAAAGATCTTATAGCCTACAGGCTAGAAACTGAAACTCTTATAACTGAGGAAGTGAGCGTGGAGATGCCCACCAAATTCGGGAATTTCCACCTAACGGCATTCAAACAACTTAATACCGGTGAGATTCATCTGGCAATAAAAAAAGGAGAATGGACAAAAGACGAGCCTGTCCTCGTTCGTGTTCATAGCAGTTGCTTAACAGGCGATATTCTCGGCTCGTACAGGTGCGATTGTGGGGAACAACTGCATCATTCACTGGAAAAAATAGAGGCAGAGGGCAAGGGCCTTGTACTTTATATGAACCAGGAGGGGCGCGGTATCGGCCTGGTGAATAAACTGAAAGCTTATAAATTGCAGGAGCAGGGCAGAGATACTGTTGAAGCAAACCTTGAACTTGGGTTTGGAATGGATGAACGCGATTACGGAGTTGGGGCACAAATCTTAAGACACATGGGTATCTCCAAAATAAGGTTAATGAGCAATAATCCCCGCAAACGTGCCGGACTCCTGGGATATGGATTGGAAATTGTTGATACTGTTGCCATCGAGATGGAGCCAAACGATCATAATAAAGATTACCTTTTTACCAAGCGCGATAAACTAGGACATGATATCTTAAATGGACTAGTGAAATAAAATAGGTAGATGAAAATATTTCTGTCAGTGCATTCTTAAGGCTGCACTTTTATTTTTGGCCTGGCGGCCTCTTCTTTCCTTCTAAGT
Organism: Chitinophagales bacterium; assembly: GCA_025355935.1. GTDB lineage: Bacteria > Bacteroidota > Bacteroidia > Chitinophagales > Chitinophagaceae > Ferruginibacter. The sequence goes on from JANXYS010000476.1 coordinate 5,101, forward strand.
TTTTTGTTACTCATGAAAATGTCCGACACTCTGTTTACATCTTTTCGGTAAGAGAGCTGCACACCTGACCTATTTCGCTGACCGCTGGTGATATCGATACTGGTTCGGTTAAATCCTACTACCCGTATTGAACCGTCCGGACTTAATAACCATTCAACCGTAATATCGGGAGTAAAAAGTGTTTTCCTGTTAAGTTGAGAGGCATAAGGATTATTATAATCAATATTTCCACCAACAAGAACGTTCAGCCTGCTACTGAGAAGTATTTTTAGTCCCCCGCGAATATTTGCCTGCAACTGACTTGCTGTGGTCTGAAGATCCACGGTTGGGTTAATATCAATGTATGTTGTGATAACGCCTTTTGTTGCGCGTTCAAGTTCTTTGTTAAAAGTACTCGTCAGCCACCCACTGATAACACCTCCAATTGTATTGGTTGCAAGAGCAAACGTATTCTGCTGGGATATAAAACTTTGCTCTTCGGTAAAGAAAGCATTAAACAATAGTAAGCTTGCTACCTGGTTGAGCATCTGGTTCTCATCATTTTTAAAATCAGCCAGTTTTTTTACAATCAGGTAATCACGATTATAGTCGCTGTTATCTGGCAGCCGGAACTCAAATGTTATCAGTGGTTTTTTCAGGCTTCCTGTAAGATGCGAAAGAATGGTAACATCAGATTTCTGAATGGGTCGGGTAGAAGTAGATAAGCTATTTCTTATCGGGCTTGATAAGCTCGATATATCAACGTTCTTAGCTAAGTACTGGGCATCAAGGTCGATAATCGCTTCATATGGATCTCCATTCCAGGTTATAGATCCCTGGTTGAGCGTAAACGGCTTCTTTAAAAAAGTTTGAAAGTTAAAGGTGTATTCCCCTTTCGTAATATCATACCTGCCGCTCATTTTGAGTGGCTCACGATTTCCAACCCGGATGTTTAATTTTCCGTTTCCCTGTCCTTTGATAATATCGCCCGTTTCTGCATCCAGTATCACATCAATCTTGCAGGCAGGATTAGCATCCAGGTTCATGTTTAACACCAAATTTGTTGACTTATCACTGCGGGTGTCTGCGTCCATCTCCGAACCAAACTGTATAAAATCAATGTAATCAACAACATTGCTCTCCCGCGATGCACCTGTCGGTAAATAAATATGGCTGCTGTCTGTGGCGCTCGGCTCTCCGTCGATATTCATTTGCAAATTACTCACGGGCCCATTCATAGTCATCAATGCTCTTCCGATAACATTACCATAGAAATCCGGATTGTCTTTTTTCTGGGTATTTAGTAATAATAACTTCGGGGTTTCAAACCGCATTCCTTCAAATGAAAAATCCTGGAAGAAATGATGGTACATTTTACCCTGCACCGTTCCGTTGTTATTAAGGGTATCCTTCAATTGTATAGTTCCGATGTCAATGGCATCCTTTTGAAAACTTATCGTTTGATTGTCGAAAAGATACCGGCATTGCGTGTACGCAATTTTCACACTTCCGTTACTGATAGTTGCGTCGCCCACCACGTACTGCTTACCAGCACCACCATAAATTTTGAGATTACTTTTTGCAATTCCTCTCATTTCGCTAAAAACAGAACCCAGGAAGGGTTCCAGCACACTCAGGTTAAACCGGTCGGCGAGAAAGTTGATGTCCATCTGATTTTCCGAAGAGTCTTTGTAATTATAAGACCCATCTACATTAAACCCGAATTCCTTTTCATCTGAAAATGTTTTAAATTTAACCAGGCCGCTATTTGTGTTGGCATTCGCACTCATCCTGATCTTGCCGATATAACGATCATCGAGTCGGAAGCTATCCGTTGTTCCTTCAAACTCAACAACCGTTTTTCCAAACGGATCTCTCACTATCGCCGTGCCGTTAAGTATTCCTTTTAATGATGGCTGCGTAACAAAGAAAGGAAGAAAATCCTCAATGATCACATCCTTCAACTTCGCTACAAGGTGGGTATTGTCGGTTATCTCATCCAGTTCTGTAGAAAGCACTATCTGTTCATTTTCGTGAGCAAATTTCACTTCGTTGGCGTCGATGTAATTTCGACGAATGGTGAGTTCGCCGTCTTTTTCAAGTTGCCACTTCTTATCGTTTAACACAAACGATGACGGAAAGAAGTGGATCTTTACGCCGTCTTTCAATGTTTGCACACTTGCATTAAGTTCTGTTTCGTTTAATGTTTTGCTGGCTCGGGTAGTGAGATTGATTAAAGAAACATCATTGTGCGCAGATACTCTAAGCTTCGAATTCGGAAAATGCAGGCTGTCGTTTACAAATATATCCTCTACCGCAATTTCAGCTACAAGCGTGTCACGGTTTCCGTTACCATTTAATACGGTGTTGGTAAAAAGCCTGCCGTCATAACTAAATTCAGGCACTTTTGCATTTATCACGAGCGCAGAACTATCCATCCGCAAGCTTCCGTTTATCGTTGAATTGTTAAAGCCACCAAGCTTCGGGTCAATAAGTTTTATATACTGTTCTGCATTATTCGTCTTAATATGAAAGGAAAAGTCCTGGTTTTCTACGCGACGATTTGGAAGCTCGATGTAGGAAGGATAATACCTGCCCAAAAATATTTTAAAAGCATCCGGCAATTCCATAATCTTAAATCTGCCCAGAATGGAAGCATCAAGCTCATTAGACTGTAATGACAGTTGCTTATCGTTTCCGATAAGCTGGGAAGTTAACGTAAGGGAATCAAAAGATAATCGCGTGCTGTCATTTTGTAATGAAGCATTATATACACGTGCAGTACCCAGAAAATTATCGATCGTACTTCCTGTGAAATTTAAACTGAACATCCCTGAAAAGGAAAGATTCTTGTTAACCAGTTTTAGATTTTTAAGATTCGCCCTTTGAACATCAGCGATGAGATTAAACGAAATTTCTTTGTCAGCAAGATTTAACGCACCGTCCAGGTTACTAATTTTTAAGTTCCGGTCGTCTATGGATAAATGTCCGACGAAAAGCTGCTTTTCAAAATCTCCGTTGATTTTTAAATTCTGGTAATCATAGCCGTTAAAATCTATCTTTTTTATGTCCGCATCAACCTTCGCTTTCAGTTTGTTTATGTTGAAACTTTTGCCGGTGATATTTGCAGACAGCGCTACATTGCCTAAATCTTTGCTATTGAGGAAGGCGCCGATGTTGAAGCCATTGCTGGCAATTTTCCCTGAGTAGGAAGGTTCTTTTCCATCAGGTAACTTCATATTAACGTCGGTTACCAGGTTGCCGAGTGCAGTCTTAAAACTTCCGTAAGAAACAAAATCATTTATAAAACCTGTAAATGTTCCTGTAAATGCAATACGGCCCAATTTGCTGATCGCTGGCTTTGTTACACTGCGAAGTGATGGTGCCACAGCAACCATTTCCGCGTAGTTAGTTTGAAAAAGATTAGATTTAAAATCTATAAAAGTTGACTTTATATCGGGTAAGCCCCGCATGGCAATATCACCATCGATGTAACTGGCGCCGGTTTTTATCTTCATTTTCCTGGCCGAAAAATTATCAATGGTTCCCTTTGCATTTCCTTCAAATACAAAATTCCGTTTCCACGAACGGAGTTCAGGAGCAAATATCGCAAGATCATCAGAACTTAAAACGCTGTTTTTAAAATCGCCTTCCAATAGCACATTGTGTAAAAAACTGCTAAAATCTTCTCCAAAGTTTTGGTATTGCATGGAAAAATAATTCCCGAGCGAACTCTTGTTAGAAACGAGTTCAAGATTTTTAAATTCCATCAGTTCAGGTGTGAACTTAAGATTGCTTTTTAACTTTTTAAGTTCGAGCCCGCTTCGTTCTTTCGATTTTAAAGAGATGTCTGCAGTGAGCGTATCGCGAAGGAAAAGGATATTACCAAGATTGCCGTCAATAGCGGCAAAGTCTACATGCTCTCCATCAAATTGGTTATTATAAGCAGGCCGTTCCGTAAACTTATCATTTATAAAACGACCGTCATTAATGATTACATTTTTGATTCGCATGAGGATGCCCGAATTGTTCCATTTAAAAGAAGACACGATCGGAATCTTTGCCATCACATCTGTGAGGTTCTTATCCTGGGGAGGTTTCCTACCCGTATAATCGGACTGGGAAAAAACCGGCTGCTCGAGTACCAGTTCATTAATGGCATAATTGCCCGTATTGAAATTTACACTGTCAACAGTTAAATCAAGGCGTTTAAAAGCAGCTGTGAGGTTTTGGCCGATCCACTTATCAATCTTATTAAACCTCATATTGGTAAGATGCGCTTCTTTCACATCAATGTCGATACTCTTTTTATTAACGGAATTATTCTTTGGACTTGCAAAAAAATCCATGATAAACTGGTAATTCCAAACTGAATCAACGCGATTCATGTTTACAATAGTATTATTAAGGATTGCATTTTTGATGGAGATCTTGTCCTTAAAAATAAACCAGTCTGTTACTTCACCTTTCACCGATCCGGCGTATAGTAGTGTGTCTTTTTTACGATCTTCTATCAGTACGCCTTCAAGAATCAACTGGTTAAAAAAACGAAAATCTACCTTCCTGATCGTTACCCGGGTTTGAAGTTTCTCAGAAAATTTAGTCGCTACTTTACCCACAAGCCAGGTTTGTACAGACGGCAATTGAATAAGACCATAGAGGATAACGACCAGCAATATAATCGCCAGGAGTATTCTTGATAATATTTTAAAAAAATTGCGCAGGTAACCTGGTGAGTTTTAGTTTAGTTGTAAAAATAGCTAAACCTTATTGATTTGTTCTTTCTTATCAATGTTTTATGAATTTTTTGAGAAGCTATAGAGGTACACTTACAAGTGGATGAAAACCAGAAGGGGTGGTAATGAATTGAAATTCTCAGTACCCGCGCGCATCGTCATCACCGCGTCGGTCTCCAACCGCCGTAAAACTTGCGCCCTTGTTGTTATAACTGGCCTCAATGGCTTCAACGCGGCCAATCTGCGAAAGTTTCTCTACCTTATATCCCATGAGCGTTAGCTGCTGCGCTGTATGTACATCAAAACCGTTTTCGATATTAATTACATCAGGTAACCACTGGTGATGGAATTTTGGTTTGTTTACTGCATCTGAGAGGTTCATTTTAAAGTCAATTACATTTACGAGGGTTTGAAACACACTTGTAGGGATAGTGGTACCGCCGGGAGTGCCTATCACCAGGTAGGGTTTGCCATTTTTTAAAACGATTGTCGGCGTCATGCTGCTTAGCATTCTCTTACCGGGTGAGATGGCATTTTGTTCATTTCCAAGTGCACCGTACATATTCGGAACACCTGGTTTAACGCTGAAATCGTCCATTTCGTTATTAAGTAAAAAACCGGCACCACTAACAACCGTTTTACTTCCGTATCCACCGTTTAGCGTGGTCGTAACAGAAATCGCATTGCCATAGCTGTCAATGACACTGAAGTGCGTAGTTTCTGTCGATTCGTGGGGTAGGCCAGCCTTAGTAATGTCACTTTTTCCTGCAGTCCCGGGAGTGAAATTGTTCATTCGTTCGCGTAAGTAGGCCCTGTTTACAAGCCCGCTTGCCGGTACCTTTACATAATCCGGATCACCGAGGAAAAAGGCACGATCAGCAAAAGACCTTCTTTCAACTTCCGTCATAAGCTGAACAGATGCAGCCGACTGAAATCTCATCTTCCTGATGTCTCGATCCTCGATCGATTTCATCATCTGCTGTAAAATAATCCCTCCGCTGCTGGGCAGAGGCATTGTGAGAATTTGATAACCCTTGTACCTGAAATCGGTAATGGCTCTTTCACGAACGGTATAATTCTTAAGATCTTCCAGTGAAATGATCCCCCTGCCTTTATTCATCTCTTTTACTATCAGGCTTGCAGTTTCACCTTCATAAAACCCTTTCTGACCAAATTTAGAAATTCTCCTGAGCGTTTTCGCAAGGTCCTTTTGGTAAAGTGTATCACCCTTCTTCCATAATTGGCTTTTTACAAATATGGGAATGGCCGAGTTATAGCTGATGAAGGCTTCTTTGGTGCTGTTAAAAGAGTTTGCCTGGTTTTCAGAGATCATGAAACCCTTCTCCGCCAAATCAATCGCAGGTTCTACCAATGTTGCGAATGGGAGCTTTGCATATTTAAGGGTTGCAAACAAACCAGCCACAGTACCGGGAACGCCGGCGGCTAGCCTGCCAGATTGCGAC
>JANXYS010000498.1 GCA_025355935.1 Chitinophagales bacterium
GCGACCGTAAACTGGCGGCAGCCATGCGTAATAAAATTGTAGGGGAAGTACATATTACCCCGAATGAAGTAAAAAATTATTTTGATAGGATTCCCACAGACAGTTTATCGTTTTACGAATCAGAAGTAGAAATCGGACAGGTAATCGTTTACCCTAAAGCAAGCCATGAAGCTGACGAATATGCCATTGAACAACTGGCCGAATTTAAGAAACAAGTGGATGCAGGTAAAGATATTAAGACGCTCGCAAACTTAAATTCAGATGATCCCTCAGCGAAACAGAACAATGGCCAGTTTGAAATCAACCGTAATGAAAAAAACTTTGATCCCATTTGGATGGCAAAGGCTTTTACATTAAAGGAAGGACAAACTTCAAACCCTTTTAAAACGAAGTTTGGTTATCATATTATTCAGTTGGTTAGCCGGAGCGGCGACGATGCTGTTGTGCGCCATATTCTTAAAATTCCCCAGGTTACAAATATTGAGATAAAGGAAGGCAATCTGAAGCTCGACTCTGTTCGATCGAAACTCATTGCCGGAACCATTGATTTTGGAGCAGCAGTTAACCGTTACAGTGATGATGAAGGAAGCAAGTTTACCGGGGGAATGATCCAGGGACAAAACGGTAGCTTTCTCACCATTGACCAGCTGGACAAAGAAATTATCCCAGTATACAAAAGTCTTACTGTTGGTAGCTATTCGCAGCCGGTTGGATTTTCTGACGAGCGTGGAAAAAAGGGTGTTCGTATTCTTTATCTTAAATCACAAACCCAGCCTCATCGTGAAAACATGAAGGACGATTACAGTAAGATCGCCATTCGTGCGCTGGAAGAAAAGAAAGAAAACGCGCTGGATAAGTGGTTTGCTACAAAGCTTAGCGGTTATTATGTGATGGTTGATCCGGAATACAATAGCTGCGAAGTAATGGCGAAGTGGGTAACAGCAGCAAAAGCTAATGCTAAGAAATAATTTTAGTGTATACTGATAATTGAGGCGCTTCCCGAAAGGAGCGCTTTTTTTATGGCTGCGTTCTACGATAAAAACTTTAATTCAGAAAAATATATTGGAATACAGTCCATGTGTGTTGTGCACGTTCTCACAAATTGTTTCTTCATCAATAGAGCGAGGTTATTATTCGGCCGGTAGAAAATTGCTGTCGTTTTAAGGCCTCTTCCGTCTGTCTCCTCACTTCTTTTCTATGCTTATTCCTACCTTTAAAGGCATCATAAAGATAAGATCATGCAACAAAATTTCTACCGTCTCCTGGTTTCTGCAATTATAATTGTAAACGGCATTGGTTGCAGGCAGCTTCCGGAACAACGGGTAGATAATAAGCGTTTCCACGTTATGCTCGAAAATTACTGGAAGGGCTTAATGCACTTGCAGCCGCTGGACGCAACCCAGTTTGGCGATACAAGCATGAACGCCTTATTCCAAAACACTTGTACCCGGGCCTACCGTGATGAGGTGAAGCGCTTTTATTCCGCATACCAGGACAGTTTGAAAGGCTTCAACCCGAATGGGATGAATGAAGAAGATATACTTAGCTATAACATTTTAAAATATGATGCCGCTCTGCAAATTCAAAAGAGTGGGTTTGAAACATGGAAAATTCCATTTACCCAGATGGGCGATCCGACTAACACGCTTTCGGGTAATATGGTCTTAGCAATGGGGCAATATGGCTCAGGCGAGTCAGCGCAGCCATTTAAAACACAAAATGATTATGCCAATTGGTTACAACGAGTGCATGGTTATACTGCCTGGTGTGATAGTGCGATTGTAAATTTCCGGCAGGGAATGGCCACCAATTACGTTTTGCCCAAATCGTTAGTAGTGAAGATGATCAACATCTGTAACGGCCTTGTAAGTACAGATGAAACTAAAAGTATTTTCTACGGACCTATAAAAAATATGCCCGCTGGTTTTACCGCCGCAGAAAGAGACAGCATTACTCTTGCTTATAAGGCTGCCATCAAAAATGAACTTAACGCTGCCCATAACAAAATGGCCAGCTTTTTAAAGAACGAATATCTGCCTAAAGCGCGTAAGACATCCGGCGTGGGGGATCTTCCTAACGGCTCAGATTACTATAAGTATTGTGTGAAAGAATGGACCACTACCAACAAAACTCTGGATGAAATATACAACACCGGCTTGCGTGAAGTAAAGCGTATCCGTACGGTAATGGAAAATATAAAAGACAGTTCAGGATACAAGGGAGATCTCAATTCTTTTTTTCAATTTATGAAAACAGATAAGCAGTTCATGCCTTTTAAAACACCTTCGGATGTGCTCGATTCTTTCCGTCATATTTATGAGATCATCAAGCCGGCCATAAGTAAATATTTTATCCTGTTTCCTAGGAGCAGATTCGAGATACGCCAAACGGAAGCTTTCAGGGCTGCCAGCGCCAGCATTGAATACTTACAGGGTTCACCGGATGGCTCGAGGCCAGGCATTTTTTACGTGCCCGTATTAAATGCTTCTACTTTCAATATCACTTCCGGTATGGAGAGTACTTTCCTGCATGAGGCTGTACCGGGGCATCACTATCAAAGTTCGCTTCAGATGGAAGATACCCTGTTGCCAACCTTTCGGCGTTTTAAATGGTATGGCGCCTATGGCGAAGGATGGGCTTTATATTGCGAGAGCCTTGGAAAAGAACTGGGGCTGTATACAAATCCATATCAGCACATGGGAGCACTGGGTGACGAAATGCACCGCGCAATCCGGCTGGTTGTTGACGTGGCTATACACAGTAAGGGTATGAGCCGCGAGGAGGCCATTAAATACATGATGGACAATGAGGCAATCGACGAACAAGGCGCTACCGCCGAAATAGAACGATATATGGCTGTACCCGGGCAGGCCCTTTCCTATAAGATCGGCGCGTTGAAGATCCGCGACCTCCGCGACAAATACATGACGCAACTTGGCAGTAAATTTAATATCGGTGAGTTCCACAAGCAAGTGTTGAATAGTGGTTGCCTGCCATTGTCGGTGATGGAGGAAAAATTGGATAGGTGGGCAGGGAAATAAAGGTTAACCACAGAGTTTAGAGAGGAAAAAATTGATTTGAAAAAGACCTTAGGTCTCTGGAAAGTGGGTGTATTCTAAGGAAGATTTGCTATTAAGTAACGAAAACGCGAAAGGGTAGACAAATTCGCTTCGTCAGAAAAATAAGCTTGAAGCATCAAGCCGCCTAAGCGAGAAGGATCACAAAAAAGAAAACGAAAGGTCTCAAAACTCATTCTCAACACTTATTGAACTCTGCAGTAAAAACAATACAGAGCTAAGAGTGGAACCGTTTATAAAATGCGATATCCAAAAATTCGCGGTGATTTGGATGGGCAATCTTGATCAGTTCCCTGGCACGTTGCTTTAGGTTTTTTCCAAAAAGATTTACGATGCCGTATTCGGTTACAACCCAATGCACATGGCCCCTCGTAGTTACTACCCCCGCGCCTTCGCGCAGGAATGGTACGATGCGGGATAAGCCCTTTGATGTTGTCGAAGGGAGCGCAATAATGGGTTTTCCGCCCTGCGATAAAGAAGCTCCCCTGATAAAATCCATTTGTCCACCGATACCTGAATATTGATAGGTGCCGATTGAATCTGCACATACTTGCCCGGTGAGATCAATTTCAATAGCACTGTTAATGGCCGTTACTTTTGGATTTCTTCTTATAATACTAGTGTCATTTACATAACTGATATCCATTACCCTGATCGAGGGGTTATCATCTACAAAGTTATAAAGCCTCCTGGTGCCTGCCATAAAACCCGTAACAGACTTTCCCTTATTTAATAGCTTCCGACTGTTGTCAATCACTCCAGATTCAATTAGCGGAATGACCCCGTCAGATAACATTTCGGTATGCAAACCCAGGAATTTATGGTGGACAAGATTCTTCAACACCTGGTCAGGAATGGCCCCTATGCCCAACTGCAGGGTCGCGCCATCCTCCACAAGTGAGG
>JANXYS010000536.1 GCA_025355935.1 Chitinophagales bacterium
CAGGCAGAACTGGATAGTGCTTCGGCAGTGTTTTTCAACCTTCCGTTTTACAGGGACCGATTGTATAATAATAAATCCCTTGCTTACCTGATGGCGGTAAAAGTTAATAAGGACGTGTTGAGTTCCCCAAAGCGTACAGAAGTTATCCAGGCAATCACTAAAGAAGTCAAGGTATTTTCGGAACAAACTCATATTGAATCCCACCTGAGTGGGTTGCCCCTAATAAGAACAGTGGTAGCCGACCGAATACAAAAGGAAATGAAGTTATTCCTGGTGGGGTCGCTTCTCTTCAGCGTACTCATTCTTTTACTTTTCTTTCGGTCATTAACCACAACCCTTTTGTCACTTGCTGTGGTAGTCATCGGGGTTATATGGACGGTAGGCCTCACTCAACTGTGCGGTTATCAAATAACGCTGCTTACAGCATTAATTCCGTCACTGGTAGTCGTAATAGGAATTCCAAATTGTATTTACTTTATAAATAAATACCATACATCCTTTCTGCAGTCGGGAAATAAAAATGAATCACTTGTGAATATGGTTAGCAAGATGGGTGTGGTGACTTTGTTTTGTAATATAACTGCAGCAATAGGTTTCGCCGTATTTGCATTTACTAAAAGTGCTATCCTAAAAGAGTTTGGTGTTGTAGCAGGTTTGAGTATAATGGTAATCTTCCTAATCTCATTTATTCTTCTCCCTTCAGTCTTAAGCTACCTTCCAACGCCTGGCAAAAAGCAACTCAAATATCTTCAGAGCAGATGGATAGTAGCCTTACTAGCTCGTTTGGAAAGCTGGGTTTTTCATTACCGTACAGCTATTCTGGTTATAACCGGAATTATCTTAATCTTTGCGGGATTGGGTATCATGCGTTTGAAGACGGTAGCGTTCATTGTTGATGATCTTCCAAAATCTGATGTCGTGTACCAGGACCTTAAGTTTTTTGAAAAGAATTTCAAGGGTGTTATGCCCTTAGAAATTATGATCGATACAAAAAAGCCAAAGGGAATATTACAATCTTCCATTGATATCCGAAACATTGCCGGTTTCCAGGACTCAGTTTTGGCTGTACAACCTGGCGTAGCTAAACCCCTGTCAGTAGTGGATGGCATTAAATTTACTTACCAGGCTATAAGCCAGGGTCAGGGAGACTCAACGTATGTGCTGCCGAGCCTGGGAAATCCTCTTACTGACCTGCACAAAGTCTTGCGTGAAATCCAGGTAAAAAAACAAAGCAACAGCCTTGAAGCCAAAGACTCGGCAATGTTGAAGATGGTGGGGTCCTTTGTAGATACAACCGAGCGATACCTCCGCATAAGTATGAGTATGGCCGACGTTGGAACTGAGCGACTTCCGCTGCTGCTTGATACGATCAACAGGAGCATTAAGCAACGTTTCGACAGCAGTTATAAAGTAACTCTTACAGGTACAAGTATTACATTTTTAGAAGGAAGCAAGTTTATCATCAATGGTTTAAAAGAAAGTATCTTATGGGCATTCCTGCTTATTTCAGTGTGTATGTTATACCTTTTTAAAAGTTTCCGTATCCTGATATGCTCATTAATTCCAAACCTTGTTCCGCTGATAATAACCGCAGGTATTATGGGCTGGGTGGGCGTTCCACTAAAGCCCAGCACGGTGCTCATCTTTAGCGTTGCATTAGGCATCGCCGTAGATATAACTATCCGCTTCCTCGTTAACTACAAACAAGTATTGCCTGAACACAATAATGATGTAGCAGAAGCCGTTAAAATAACGATCAACCAAACAGGTTTAAGTATTGTTTACACTTCCCTGGTTTTGACGGCAGGTTTTATAATTTTTTGTGCGAGTAGTTTTGGCGGAACTTTTTCTTTAGGATGGCTTACTTCCGTTACTTTATTAACCGCAACAGCTACCAATCTTTTGTTACTTCCTGTGCTCCTTCTGATTACAAGTAAGAGAAACAAATAATTAAGTTTTTACACTTTGATTATTTAAAAATGATACTTTTTTCTAAGCAGCAAAATTTAAAAGAAACTGTCTGGTGATGAGTCAAACTCAGCCATTCTACTATATATTTGTTCCTTTAAACTAAAACTGCAAATGAGAAAAGCAATATCAACTTTAATAGTTGTGTTGGCACTTGTGCTATCTTCAACTGCACAGGTCCGCACAATCAGCGGCCGTGTTACCAATGACAAGGAGGTTCCAATGGAGGGCGTAAGTGTAACATCATCTGATGGAAAAGGAACCCAAACAGACGCGAATGGTAATTACAACCTCTCTGTATCTTCCGCCGCTAAATCACTAATATTCACTTACATTAATTTTGAAAAAGTCACCCGGAAAATAACATCCGGAAATATTGACGTTTCACTGGCTTCATCTGATACAAAATTGGAAGAGGTAGTTGTAGTAGGTTATGGAGTGCAACAGCGGAAAGCCTTTACAGGGTCATCTTCAAAGATCGACGCTAAACCAATTGCCCAGCTTATTACGGCCTCGGTAGATAAACAACTGGCGGGTCGTGCATCCGGTGTAAGTGTTGTAAATAACAGTGGACAGGTTAACGCACCGGCGCGTATTCGTATCCGTGGTACCAACTCTATCAGCCAGGGAACAAGTCCACTTATCATTGTTGACGGAACTCCGATTACAACCGGGAACCTCGGACTTGTATCTAATACCAATGCATTAGGAGATATTAACCCTAATGACATTGAGAGGATTGACGTTTTAAAAGACGGTGCTTCAACAGCGATATATGGTTCGAGAGGGTCAGCCGGTGTCATCCTGATCACAACCAAAAAAGGAATTAAAGGTCGTACTACCCTAACGTATGATGGAACTTATGGGTCCAGCAGCCCGATGCGTCGCTTTGATCTTTTAAATGCAAAGGAATTCGTTACAATCGCGAATGAGAAATTTACGAATGCGGGGCAGTTACCACCAGCAAGAATGGATGAAGTGGGCACTAACACAGACTGGCAATCGAACGTATTCGTTAATAACGCAATTTCTACTACTCACACACTTGCTATGTCTGGCGGTACCGATAAAACCCAGTTTTATATGTCCCTTAATTATGCCGATAATAAAGGAATTGTTCGGACAAATAAAACCACTGCTTACCGGATAAGGGCAAGCCTGGAGACTCAGGCTACAAAGTGGTTGAAATTTGGTAACAACCTGGGTGCTTCCCGCCAAAATGATTTTGATCAGAACAATGGATCTAATGCTCTTAGTGGATCAATTGTCGGTGCCATTCGTGCTCTTCCAAATGTTGGTATCTATAATTCAGCACATCCTACCGGATATAATTTGTCTTTTACAGGTAATGCGCTTGGACTCGGATCAAACCTTAGAACTATTGATGATAATTATACAAACATTGCGTTTGTGCTTGATAAGAACCGCTTTCAGTCGGACCAGTACAGGATACTTGATAATGCATTCCTTGAATTTTCTATTGCTAAAGGATTGAAGTTAAGAAGCCAGATTGGAATAGATTACTACACAGACAATAGCGCACAGTTGTTAGATCCGCGTCATGGAGATGGTGCATCATCAAACGGTAGTGTATTCCAGGGCCAACAAAATATTTTGAACACAAATATTCAGAATTACTTAAACTATAATTTTTCAATTAAAAACGCGCATAATTTCTTCTTAACAGCCGGGCAGGAAATTCAACAAACAACTTCCAGATTTTTTACAGCTAACGGAATAAACATCTCTGATATATTTTATATTAAAGAGAACATTATTTCTAATACTGCGGGTACCCCCTCGATTACAGGGAGCTATGATAAGTCGGCCTTTGAGTCTTACTTTGGTCGGTTTAACTATGACTATAAGTCAAAGTATTTCGTACAGGGAAGTTTGAGAACCGATGGTCAGTCGTCTCTAGCTCCGGGAAGCCGCTATGGTACATTTCCAGGAGTTTCTGTAGGGTGGAGGCCCTCGGAAGAAGCCTTTTGGAAAAATAATGAAGGCTTAAACGATGTAATATCCGATGTGAAACTGCGCGCGTCCTATGCCGTCGTGGGTAACAGAATTGGTGGCTATCCGTACCTCAGTACTTACGGAAGCAGGCCTTACGGAAATCTTGGAGGTATAGCTGTTGATGTAGTTGGCAACCCTTCATTACAATGGGAAAAGAATAAAAAATACGACTACGGTATTGATCTGTCCATGTTCCAATCGCGCGCTGTATTTACTTTTGACTATTTTATCAATAAGCTTGATGACCTGATCCTTGCGGTTCCAACTCCTTTTAGTGTGGGTATTCCAGGTAACAGGATACAACAAAATATTGGAACCGCCCAGAATAAAGGGATTGAATTAAATCTTGATCTTGCGATCATCCGCGGGAAAGATTTTCAATGGAATTTAAACACAAATTATACGAAGGTTAAAAATAAATTACTTTCCCTCTTCACCATTGGTGGGGTTGAAACAAAGGAACTTCCTGTAGGAAATTATAATATCAACAGGGTGGGTGAGTCGTTAAATTCTCTTTACGGTTACGAATTTGCAGGTGTGAACAGCGGAAACGGCAACCCGGTATATTATAATGCGGTAGGTAGATTAATTCAACGCAATTTAGCAAACGGAAATTATTACTTTGCAAACTCCCTCAGTGATCCCGCTTTTGGAACGCAGACCAGTTTAACAACGGCTGACAAAAAGATTTTAGGTAGTGCCCAACCAACTTTCTTCGGAGCTTTTACAAATACTTTCAGTTATAAAGGTCTTAGCCTGGATGTGATGCTCCGCTATGCCGGCGGGAACAAAGTTATTAATATAACCAACCAGGAGATTTTGCTAAATCAAAAGTTCGCAAATGGCGGCAAAGGCCTTTTAAACAGGTGGACTAAACCAGGACAGGTAACCGACGTTCCAAGACTGTACTACAACAGCGATGCCATTGCAAACCAAAATGGTGAAGCAATTACAAGATTTATAGAAAATGGCAATTTTTTACGGTTGCAAAATATCTCTTTGAGTTACGATATAAATGCTTCCCGTTTACAGTCAGCTACTAATAATTCTATCCGTAGTGCAAGATTCTTTGTTCAGGCACAAAATGTTGCCGTGTGGACTAATTATAAGGGGATTGATCCGGAAGCTTTTAGTGAAACCGGACAGGATAACAGTGTTTCACCACAAGTAAGAAATATTTCAGTGGGAGTTAACCTTGGTTTTTAATTTTAAAATTATTCAATAAAGAGAAATGAAATATTCAAATAAATTAACCTTAATACTCACACTTGCGGCCAGTTTTCTATTTGGCTGTAAGGACAAACTTGACCTGGTTCCCTTTACTTCGATTGTAAGTAATACTGCATTTGCCACCCCTGAACGCTGTTTACTAGCTTTGAACGGTGTATATGATGCTGCCCAAAGCGGGGTGTACGATCCATTAAACGGGGGGGCAACTTCTGTAAGGGGATATCCTTTCGGGGCGGCTGCGGTAGAGCAGGAAGATATGCGTGGAGAAGATATGATAAATGTTGCTACGTTTTTTCAAATTACTTATCAATCAACTTACACCACAGTTTCAGCGAACAATGTGAATATGTGGAAGGAATTATATGCGCTAATAAATAAGGCTAATCTTTCAATTGCAGGATTTAGAAATGCTGGTGCGACAGGTGTTTTGAGTTCAGGCGTTGCCGCACAGTATGAAGCGGAATGTCGCTTTTTGAGAGCAATGGCTCACCATGAATTGTTGTTACATTTTGCCCGGCCTTATGCTGATGGCGCCGGATCTAAACTAGGTGTCCCGTATCGGGATTTTCCGGTGGAATCTTCAGACGCCGTAGAATTAGCAAAAACTCTGCCCCGGGAAACGGTAGCAGCTGACTATGTAAAGCTTCTGCTCGATCTTGATTATGCCGAAACTAATTTGTCTGTATTATTAAGCGCTGGTGGTGAGTCAACATATCGTGCAACTAAGGCGGCAGCAATTGCTTTAAAAATGCGAATTAAGTTGCACAAAGCGGATTACGCTGGGGTGGTAACGGAAGGAAATAAATTGATACCTGCGGTGCTTGACCCTCTCACTCCTGGCGCAAACGTTAGTCCGATTGGTGGTTGGGCTCTCACCCCATCTGTCGATGGACCATTTGTAAATAATGCATCGAAAGAAAATATATTTTCAATTAAAAATGATGCCCTGGATAATCCTAATACAAATGCTTCATTGGCCAGGATGTACGGGCAAAGCAGCGCAACTGGTGGCCGCGGATTGGTATCGATAAGTCCAATCGCCTGGTTGCTTCCGGAGTGGACTTGTACTGATTTACGGAGAACTGCACTCTATTATAATGGCCCGGATGGGTCAGGGAATATTGCCAAATTTACTTCAAAATATAAAGATGTTTTAAATCAATCTGACTGGACTCCTTATATCAGGTACGCAGAAGTTTTACTAATACAAGCGGAAGCAGAAGCGCGGAATACCAACCTTAACCGAGCTATCGATCTCTTGAACACTGTTAGAAACAGGGCACTTCCAGATCCGGTAACTGGTCAATATACAATAGCCACTTTGACTTCTGGTAATGCAGTGATAAACGCCGTTTTAAAAGAAAGAAGAATTGAGTTTTTAGCAGAAGGAAAGCGTTGGGGCGATATCCATCGGTTAGCGTTAGATCCGGTTTTTGGCACAAATGGAATACCTGATAAAGCAGCAAACGGATTTGCAAATATTTCAGTGTTTACATGTGGAGGTGCGTTGCCGCCTTTAACAACTCCAGCAATTCCTTATTCTGATTACAAGTTCTTATGGCCGATACCACAACAGGAACGAAATATTAACCCGATTATCGAGCAAAATCCTGGCTATTAATTTTATAAAATCCTTAAAGAATGATTAAAAAAACTTTATTATATGCAGCGGGCATTACAATGTTTGCTGCTAGCTGCCAGAAATCCAAAGATGTTACGGGTACTGAAATTTCAATGTCGACCGTGTCATTGATTAACGCAAATGCTAGTGCTAAATCAGTGGACTTTATTGTAGATGGAAATAAGAAATCGGTGAATGCCCCCGTGCCAGCTAATGGTATAATCCTGGGAACCTATATTGGCATTTCACGCGGGGCACCTCATTCATTAGTAGTAAAGGATGCAACAAATGGTTCTGATTATTACTCTGGTACACTTGAAGGCCTACCTAATAAGGCATATTCCCTTTATGTGTATGATACGTTAACTGCCGGAAAATTTAAAACGTTATACCTGACTACTAACAGGGCATTGAGCTCGGGAAACCTCTCTACAAGTAACATCCGGTTCCTGAATTTATCACCTAAATCACCTGTACTTGATTGTTGGTTTGTCCGGATTGTGGGTACAGTTCGTACTGACAGTGTGAAAGCCGTAGCACTTGCCTCTTATGTAGGTTCTACTTCAACTCCAGATGTAAATGCTTTATCAGCATACACAACGATAAATGCAAACCAGGCTGCTGGTGCAAATGGCACAGGGAGTGCTATTACAAGTTATGTTGTTAAGTTAACCGTGGCAAATACAAACACTATAGTTGCCTCGCTTGCAACAACAATAGTACCCGGCCGAAATTATACGATTTTTGCACGAGGGTTATATCCTTCAACTTCAATAGGAATTGTTGCGGATAACTAATAAATAATTTTTAATTTACTTAAGAGCCCGGTTAGTTTATAACCGGGCTTTTTAATATACTAACGTCAGTTACTTTAACACCTCCTGTAACTTATTTAAAAGTTGATCACCTCTAAGCGAGTGAGCAATTATTTTCCCCTGCGGATCAAGGAGAATATTATAGGGAATTCCATCATAGCCGAACAATTGCACGGTTGCATTTTGCCATCCTTTAAGATCACTTACTTGTTTCCATACTAATTGATCACTTTTGATTGCCTTTAACCATGCTGCTTTATCCTCGTCAAGTGAAACGCCCAGGATTGTGAAATTATGATCTTTAAACTTGTTGTACGCTAGTACTACATTTGGATTTTCACCTCTGCAAGGGCCGCACCAACTTGCCCAAAAATCCACCAGAACATATTTGCCTCTTAATTGATTTAGTGAAAATGGTTTTCCTTCAGTATCGTTCATTGTAAAATCCGGGGCAATTGAAC
>JANXYS010000056.1 GCA_025355935.1 Chitinophagales bacterium
CACCAGCGCTACCGACTAAAAAAATCGAATTTTTTGGAGACTCTATTACCAGTGGAATGGGTGTGGACACAACTGTAACCAAATGTCATAAAGGAGAATGGTACGATCAGACAAACGGCTATATGACCTATGCTGCAATAACCGCTCGGACCCTGCATGCGCAGGCCCAAATTACTTCTGCATCCGGTATCGGATTGATTCATAGTTGTTGTAAAATGGATATTGTTATGCCGGAAGTTTACGACAAAGTAAGTATCAGGGATAATAAGATACTATGGAATTTTTCTAAATTTCAACCGGACATAGTGTGTATATGCCTCGGGCAGAATGATGGCTTACAAGACTCGACTATGTTTTGCACCGCTTACGTTCAGTTTATTGGAAAGCTTCGCAAACAGTATATAAATTCACACTTTTTATTGCTATCGAGCCCGATGGCCGATTCAAATTTGACGGCGCAAACAAAAAAATATCTCCCGGCCATTGCTATAGCCACAGGGGACCAAAAACTTTCGTATTATATTTTTTCACGCCAGTTTCTGCAAGGCTGTGACAGTCATCCATCTGCTTCCGAACACGAACTAATTGCTGCAGAACTGGTAAAATATATAAAATTAAAAGGGTTATAATATAGACGCTGTTTAACAATTTTCAAAAAAGAGCAACGATCAGGGCAAATGGCGGCCTACTCCACCTGACTATCTCGACGGCGTCGAATGGTGTTGGAACGAAATGTCTCCTCTGCTGCTCGAGTCCGCTTCAGAATTCTTACCAGAACCACCTCCTCCGTACAGTACTGATAGAGCAAGTGTTTTTTACAGGGCTGTAAAAGAAGTGTTTAATATTCAACAAAATCTTACGGAGAGGCAGCGCGAAACAGCACGTTTTTGGGATGACAATTCATTTGTAATAGAACATGCGGGTCACATGATGTTTGGGAATAAAAAGATAACTCCCGGCGGGCATTGGATGGGTATAGCATCCATTGCGGCCAAACAGTCCAATAACGATGAAGTGAAAACAGCATTAACTTATGCGCTCATTGCTACTGCTCTCTATGATGCAATTCATTTCGTGCTGGCAAACCAAATACAAATGGTCATACGTACAGCCTATAACAGTAATTAATGAATACATTGATAGAAAATGGAACCCTATACTTCAAACCCCTCCATTCCCTGAATATACCAGTGGTCATAGCACCATTACCGCCTCCGCTGCAACGGTCCTTACAAGGCTCTACGGTAACAACTTTGCCTTCAACGACACCAGTGATCTAAAAGTACATTGGAATGCAACGAAAATTCGGTTCCTTCTTCCAGGGAGCCGACGAATGTTCGCTAAGCCGTTTGTATGGTGGAATCCATTACCGGTTTAGCGTAAATAAGGGCGCCGAATGCGGCAAAAAAGTAGGTACTCATATCCTTTCAAAACTTTCTCTTTAATATAGCTCATATTCATAAAAATTTTCTCTAAGCTCAATAGCGAAGTGCCGACCTTTAATCATTATGAGCATATAAATGGGCCGCTTCTAGGAATCTACTTTTATATGTTGTAACTTTTATGTTGTTCTGCTAGCTTGAATAAACACTTACAAGTGAATTTGTAATATTGAATTAACAAATAATTACTTTAATCGTTTAAAAAGTTAGCAATGAAATCGAATTTATTAAAACATTTTCTAACCACTGCTGTATTTATGCTGTTGGTTAATTTAAATCTCAATGCCCAATCGGGTGAACCCAGGCAAAGCCCTAAAATTACTGCTTCAGGGAAAATTGCTAACGCTAAAGTAACGATCACGTATGGTAGCCCATCTGTGAAAGGACGGAAGATATGGGGAGACCTGGTCCCATATGACAAAGTTTGGCGCGCGGGAGCCAATGAAGCAACACAGCTTGAAACCGACAAAGCGCTTATTATTGAAGGCAGAAAACTTCCTGCAGGTAAATACAGCATATACATAGTTCCGGGCGAAACCGAATTTCAAATTATTCTAAATTCTGAGACCGGACAATGGGGAATCAAGGAGTCTGGTGAAACGACCCGCGATGCCGCCAAGGATGTGCTGGTAGTTTCTGTGAAACCGAAGAAATCTTCGACAATCCAGGAAAGACTGGTTTTCATGATCACTAATAAGGGGATAACATTTAAGTGGGCTGAGGTGGAAGTTCCAATTTCCGTTAGTTAATATCGGTCCGGAATTGTCGAGAAACAGTAATCAAGGTCTGATTATATTATTTATAGAAGGACTTCCAATCGCAATTATTCTATCGTCCGCGCATTAACGGTTCATCAAATAAATATCCTTGTACCTGACATGTTTGTCCGGAACTCTTTTGGAGTACAGCCTTTTTTCTTTTTAAAAATCCGGTTGAAATTGCTAATGTTGTTAAAACCGCAATGATATGCAATCTCAGCGACAGACTGCGTGGTATCAATGAGCATGCGCGATGCATGGCCGAGCCGAATTTGCGTTTGGTTATCTATAAAAGTATTCCCCGTTCTTTGTTTAAAAAATCTGCTAAACGAAACGTCACTCATGTTGGCTAGCCGGGCTACATCGGATAGTGTGATTTGTTTGTCAAAATTCTTGTTCATGTATTCAAGTGTCTTCTCAATTCTCCGGCTATGATAGCTCATTTGCTCAGCTTGATTTGAATTAAATGAAGCGTCAGAGAGCATCCGCATGTTCCGCGAAGTCGAAAGATCGTGCAATATTGACATTAACTCAAGCATTGAATCAAAGCCATGCCTTTGATTGAGATTTAAAATACGTGGCGCGAGATGCTCAATAGTTTCTTTTGAGAAAGAGATACCGCGTGACGACTTTTCCAGCATATTCCGGATAAAATTCAATTGATTACGACTTAGAAATTTATCGTCGAACAGATCCTTGTGAAACTGGACAGTAATTTCGCTGATTTCAGTGCTTTTGCAATTATGAGTAAACCAAGCATGCTGAAGATTGCTTCCTACAAGTACAAGTTCAAGATCATCTATCTCTTCCAGATGATCACCTACAACCCGCCTCGCCCCTTTTGCATTCCGGATAAAATTTAATTCATATTCCTCGTGATAATGTAATGGAAAATCAAATTCAGACTTATTTCTTGAAAACAGTGTAAAACAGTCACTTTGGGTGAGCGGCGTTATTTCCTTTAAGAGTGCAACATTCATAAAGTCATGTATCGGTTGAGAAATTGAGGCATGAAGATATAAAACTATTATAAAAAGATAAAAAAAGTATCAAACATATGTTAGATGCTGAAATCGATGCTGGGACTGGCTTTTATGGTAATTCGATTCAGTTACGGAAACCCTCTGGTTCAAAAGATATAAGTATAAGATAAAATAGTATTTAAATAGCTTCCGTTACAACAATACATTCGATGCTCAAACGATTGCTATATGACAAAAACTCTATTTCGTGGACTACACCTGCTGTGCATGTTGTTATTCCTCTCTTTCCAATTAGTATTTGCGCAGGAGCGAAACCTTACCGGAACCGTACAAGATGAAAAAGGGACGACCCTACCCGGAGCAACGGTCAATGTAAAAAACACTAACAGTTCTGTAAAAACTGATGTGAACGGCCATTTTAACATTTTAGTTCCCGACAAGGCAAAGTCTTTACAAATTTCTTTTGTGGGGCTAACTACGCAGGAAGTATCAATCAACAAGACAAACTCCTTCAAAATCGTTCTAAAATCCTCCGTTACCAATCTTGAGGACGTAATTGTTGTAGGATATGGAACTGTAAAAAAAACTGACCTGACTGGTGCGGTTCAACGTGTAGATCGCGAGGAACTTGTTAGAAATGCGCCTACTAACGTTCTATCTGCCATGCAGGGTAAAATCGCCGGAGTTAACGTTACACAAAATGATGGTGCACCTGGCGCGGCCTTAAGCATTAGGGTGCGCGGTTCAAACTCTTTTCTTGGCGGAACAGAACCTTTGTACGTTATTGACGGTGTCCCGTTTAATAATACCAGTGGAGGAAGTACTCCCCAATCAATCGGCGGCGATGAAAAACAAACGCTGAATGCCTTATCATTTATAAACCCTAATGATATCGAATCAATTGATGTTTTAAAAGATGCGTCTGCAACTGCAATCTACGGTTCCCGTGGAGCAAACGGAGTAGTGCTGATTACAACCAGGAAAGGCCGTAGCGGGAAAGATAAAGTTGAATTCAATTTAATCGGCGGATTTTCCAAGGTGAGTCATAAGCTCGATTTACTTAACGCGCAATCTTATGCTACCTACCAGAACCTTGCATATACTAATGCTAATAAATATAATGGTGCAAGTTTTACCCCCGAACAATTTCCTTTTCCCGGATTGCAGGTGCCGAATCAGGCAGGAACAGGTACGTATTATAAAGCCGGCCCGGCAGATTACGTTAATAGGAACAAAGACTGGCAGGATGATATTTTCAGAACAGGCTTCTTCCAAAATTATAGTGTGGGTATATCCGGGGGATCTGACGCGGGAAACCATAGCTTCTCATTTAACTACCTTAGTCAGGATGGTACAATTCAGCACTCTGATTATACCAGGTTTGGACTCAACATGAACCTTAACCGTAATATTGGAAGACGAGTGAAAATAGGAACCAGTACCTCCATGAACCGCTCTCTTACAAATGGCGTTAAGACGGGAACGGATAAATCAGATGATGCCAATGCGGGAGTCGTACGATCGGCTCTTAGCTACCCCTCAACGCTTGATACGGTCTTATCCTTTGGTGACGCTAAAGCTACAACTGAGGCTTACTTTATTACCAATCCATCCATCTATGTTCGCGATGTGCTAAATAAAGTAACTGGCATTAATATCTTTTCATCGAATTACATGGAGGCAGAGATTTACAAAAATCTAAAGTTTAGACAGAACATCGGGTTTAACTATTCCACTAATAGCCGCGATCAATATTATCCTCGTACAGTTTACGAGGGTTTTAGCACAAACGGGGATGGCCTTAAATCAGACGATGTGTGGAACAGCGTTGTTTCAGAAAGTATTCTAACCTACTCCAAACAAATGCACAAGCATAATTTGAATGTATTTGGCGGTGCCACATATGAAAGAACAAATGGGCAGTGGAAAAAAACAGAGGCAAAAGATTTTACCAGCGATTTGCTTCAAAACAATGATCTCGGATCTGGCCAAACGCAGGTAACTCCGGTAGGAGATAAGTATCAGTCAACGCTGATATCTTTTCTAGGACGGGCCAATTATGATTATGATAACCGTTACCTGGTAACAGTTTCTTTCCGCCGTGATGGATCAAGTAAGTTTGGTCAGAATAGCAAATGGGCAAATTTCCCTTCTGCGGCGGTTGCCTGGAAAGTAATTAATGAAAAATTCATCGCGGGAAGAATTAAAAATCTGAGCGACCTAAAACTTCGTGTGAGCTATGGAAAAACCGGTAACCAGGGTATAGGGTCGTATTCTTCGTGGAGTAAGCTGCGGGTGTACAAATATCCTTTTAATGGTGGACTGCAGGTAGGTTATGCAGATGACTACTATGCAGGTCCCGCAAATCCGGACCTCAAATGGGAAACGACAACGTCTTACAACGCAGGGCTGGACTTAGGTTTTTTTAATAACCGTCTGGGTCTTCACGTGGACGCATACACGAAAAATACGGACGACCTTCTTCAATACGTGGTTACGCCGCCCTCATCTGGTTATCCGCGTAAATTAGTAAACCTTGGTTCTGTTCGGAACCGCGGTGTAGAGCTTACTCTCGATGGCGGTATTGTTCGGCGGAAGAATTTTGAGTGGAATGCACTTTTTAACCTTTCCTTCAATAAAAATAGAATTCTCGATTTAGGCCCCATTGATCGCCAGTTTGCCTCAAATATTTCCACCGGTGATGCACCGTTTATCCAGCAAGTCGGTCACCCGATCGGGCAATTATATGGATTCGTTGAAGATGGATATTATGACAATGAAGCAGAAGTAAGAAACAATCCACTGTATACTAATGCAAATCCTGCGATCATCAAATCTTTAATTGGCGAAGTGAAATACCGCGACCTGGATGGTGATCCAACGAGCCTTACGGATAAAGACAGGTCTTATATTGGAAATACAAATCCTGATTACACGTTTGGTTTTACTAATAACTTCAAATACAAATCCTGGGATCTAAGCATATTCGTGAATGGTGTTCAGGGTAACGACATCATCAACATGAATAGCAGGTTTCTTGGTAACATTGGGGATACAAAAAATATTACCCAGGATATGTATGATGGCTCGTGGAAGGATGGGGCAGATAACAAGGGTGCAACCCAACCGAAAGCGGTACGCGGGTTTACCCGAAACCTGAAATTTACAAGGAGATTTATTGAAGATGGCAGTTTCGTTCGAATTAAAAACCTCACACTTGGCTACAATATTAAAACCCGTATTGCGGGCGTGCAGGGATTAAGAGTTGCCTTTGGGGTAAACAATATTTACACCTTCACCAAGTACTCCGGTTATGATCCCGAAATCAATAGCTACGGCGATAACCCGGCATTATATGGCGTTGATTTAGGTGGATATCCTAATTCCCGCACCTATAATTTCTCAGTTCGTGCTAATTTTTAATCTGTCAATTAACAACTTATAACATGAAAATATTAATAAAATTGTGTGTTGCGATTCTGGCACTTACCGCTATTATCCCAATGTCATCCTGCACAAAACAACTTGAAGAAAAACCGTTTACATTTTTGTCTCCCGTAAATTTTTATAAAAATGGGGATGACGCAAAGGCGGCTATTAATGGTGTCTATAATGAACTTTATACGTACGACCTGTTTTTACAGCCTTACTGGAACTTAACCCTCCTTGATGAAGACCATGTATCCGGCGCTGATTGGTTCCTTGGTAATGCGGGGGCAGGTAACCCTCAAAGTTACTGGGGTGTGGGAAGGCCATGGGCTGGTTGTTATACCATTATTTCAAGAGCGAACGTTGTTCTTGAGAACGTGAGCAGTATAACAAATATGGATACTACAGTTCGCAGCAGGATATTGGGCGAAGCACATTTCCTAAGAGGCTGGGCCTATTTTCAGCTCGTGCAAATGTATGGTGCAGTGCCCATCCGACTAAAATCCCTTTCAGCCGATCCAAACGCTAATGTTCCCCGATCGCCTGTAAAAGATGTTTTTGATGTGGTTGTGAATGATTTCAAAATAGCAGAAACGATGTTACTGCTCAAATCGGACCTGAAGGCTGGTGACGTTGGAAGAGTTAATCGTGGCGTAGCTAAAGGATTTCTGGCGAAAACGTATTTGACTATGGCATCAGGTTCTTTACCAGGGGTTATTATCAAAGTCCGCGGGGGTACCGATAACAATTATTATCCACATACAAAGTCTATAGTTGCTGGTTATGAAAGTTTCAATAGCGCGGCCTTATTTGCCCTTGCCCGCGATAAAGCACAAGAAGTAATCAGTAGCAATGAATATAGTTTAATACCGGATTGGAAGGATATATGGTCTATCGCTAATCGTAATAAGACCGAGCATATGTGGGAACTACAATCACTCAATGGAAGCGATTTTGTAAACGACCTGCATTCTTATTTCTCCGCGCGTTCTTTATTTGGTATTGGAGCCATTTGGATGAGCAATAATTTGTACCAGAATTTTGAAGATGCAGATACCCGCGTACTGGACGGCGTAACCCATCGATACCAGGCTAATTGGGGAACTTACTATTACTTCCCCTCATGGAAAAGTTCAACCTATGGCGGCACTGCTCCTGATGGCTCTAATTACAACAATGATGGGGCAGGCGATAATAAAGCCTATATCACTAAGTTCAGTTCAGTTTCTAATCCTACACTTGGATCTAGTGACGCTTACTACCCCCTGCTTCGTTTCTCCGAGGTTTTACTGATCTACGCAGAAGCCGAAAATGAAGTGAACGGGGGTTCTATTGAAGCATATAACAAACTAAATATGGTTCGGGCACGCGCGCATGCAAGTGCAGCACCACCCTCCATGGGTAAGGATGATTTCAGAAATTATCTGCTTGAAGAAAGGGGCAGGGAATTCGCGCTCGAGAATTCTATTCGCCATTTTGACCTACTGCGATGGGGAATCTATCTGAGCGTGATGAATAAAATAGGTGTCGGTCAAAACAATATCGTAAAAACAAGAGCTAACAGGAATTTACTTTTGCCAATACCCCAGGAAGAAATGAATGCCAATAAGGCAATTACAGAAAATAATCCTGGCTGGTAATTAAGATCTTCAACCGAAAATAATTTAATTTATGAAACAAATATTTTTAAAAAACGCAGCAGTCTTTTCAATAGTCCTGCTGGTACTTTCATCAGGAATAATTTTTCCTTCTTGTAAAAAAGATAATGTAGGAGATACTGCTTCCCCCACAATTGACAAGATTACCACACTTACCGATCGAAATGCTTCACTTCCGGCTGGTACTTATTCTCAATGGATCCTCATTAAAGGCCAACACCTTGGTACTACCTTCAAAGTAGATTTTAACGGGACACTTGCTGCCGACTCACTAATGTTCGCGAACGACAGTTCCGTTACTGTACAAATCCCAGGTCCACTTACGGGCATTAGTGATAATCCCATAACAGTTTTCACAAAATATGGTCAGGCTACTTACAGTTTTATTATTAACCAGCCACCTCCAACAATTACATCCTTTAATCCCGTCTCTGGCAGTACCGATGACATCGTAACGATAAGTGGCGACTGGTTCACTAATGTAACCTCTGTTAAATTCGGCACTGCAAACGCCACTATTCTTTCAAGTTCTAAAAAAGAAATCAAGGTAAAACTCCCTGCTGGCGTTTCACAAGCCTACATCTTTGTGACTACAAGCGGCGGAACCACGAAATCGGCAAATGCATTTGGGTTTAAATTCATCGTTTATGATGATGCAGTTAACTCTATGTTTTGGATCGGAGGCGGGTGGGGAGGAACCTCTGCCTTAAATAGTACCGAAGTGGTAAAGCGCGGCACATATTCCGTTAAAATAAGTTATGCAGGGGGTTATGGCTCACCCATGCAGCTTGGTGGCGGATCGT
Source organism: Chitinophagales bacterium (assembly GCA_025355935.1). GTDB lineage: Bacteria > Bacteroidota > Bacteroidia > Chitinophagales > Chitinophagaceae > Ferruginibacter. The sequence goes on from JANXYS010000056.1 coordinate 9,074, forward strand.
TAAACCTGGTAGGCTATACGAAGGTAAAAATATCAATCTATGGCGGGCCAGGGACAACTAATAATAAAGTAAAACTTGTGCTGAACGGAAATGGCTCCAAAGGGGTGGAATTGGTTTTGGTGGCAGGGCAATGGACTGACTACAGTATACCCCTGAGCGATTTAGGTGACCCAGCGACATTAAATGAAATATGGTTGCAGGAATTTAGTGGTACGAATTCGGAATATATATATGTTGACGACTTCGGTTTGATCTGAGTTTTCATAAACAATCGGCGGAGATGTCGGCCCTGGTAAGCCGGCATCTCAATTTTTTCAGGATCTAAATATAATTTCTGATACTCAAGCAAAGTTATATCTGGGTCTGGTATTAGTTATTCACTCAGCACACTTAAATGATATTATGTACCGTTCTGCCGTGATCTGCATATTATGTATTTTATTCTGCCTGGTATCGGTAAGAATTAACGCTCAACCTGATACACTTTTTCCATCAGATAAGGAAGCCTCAAAGCAAACAATTGCCTTGTACAGAAACCTTCATAAGCTGAAAAAAAAAGGTTTCATGTTTGGCCACCAGGATGATCTTGCTTACGGTGTAAACTGGCGTTACCAGGAAGGTCGGAGTGATGTGAAAGAAGTTACTGGTGATTACCCTGCCGTATATGGATGGGATCTCAGCGGTCTCGAACAAAAAAGTGACAACAATATTGATGGCGTCCCTTTTAAAAAAATGCGACAATACATAAAAGAAGGTTATGGACGGGGCGGAATCATCACTCTAAGTTGGCATTTCCACAGTCCGTCAGGCGCCCTCAAAGGAGCATGGGATACTACTCATGGAACAGTGTCATCTATCTTACCGGGAGGAGCAAATCATAAACTTTTTAAAGAATGGCTGGATGATGGTGCAAAATTTATTGCTTCTCTAAAAGGATCTAGCGGAGAAGCGATCCCGATCTTATTCAGACCGCTTCACGAGCTCACAGGAAGCTGGTTTTGGTGGGGTAAAAACGAATGTTCAGCAGATGAATTCCAAACGCTTTACCGGTTTATGGTTTATTATCTTCAACACGAAAAAAAATTACATAGCCTTCTTTGGGTGTACAATACTTCGGATAACTTTACAACTAAAGACGAATTTCTTAAGCGTTATCCCGGCGACGATGTCATCGACATGTTAAGCTTTGATGCTTACCAGTACCAGGATCCGACTAAAAGCGATTTTTTCATAAAAAATACTAACTCATTATTAAAAACCATCTGTGAAATTGGCGAGGAAAAGCATAAATTAACAGCTTTGGGAGAAACTGGTTATGAAGCGATTCCTTACAAAGATTGGTGGACTCAAACTCTTCTTCCGGCGATTGGAAGTAACAAAATTTCTTATGTGTTGCTTTGGAGGAATCATGGTTTAACGAGCTGGGACAACCCTCCTAAAATGCATTATTATGTACCATATAAAGGTCAACTCTCACAAACAGATTTTATAAATTTTTATAAGCTCGATAAGACTTTATTTGAAAAAGAAGCCGCTGCAGAAAATCTCTATCAATAACTTTTCACCGATATCGTATTAATTAAAACCAACAGAGTACATGAAGTTATCGTGGATTGATCTCAGCATAATTATATTGTATCTCGCTACCATGATAGGTATTGGCTTTTATATGAGGAAGCGAGCAAAAACCAGCAAAGAAAGTTATATGCTCGGCGGTAAAAGCCTTCCCTGGTATAAGCTTGGCTTAAGTGATGCGAGCGATATGTTTGATATTAGCGGTACAATGTGGATGGTAGCTCTTTGCTTCGTATATGGTATGAAGAGTATCTGGATACCCTGGTTATGGCCGGTATTTAACCAGGTATTCTTAATGATGTTTCTTTCTAAATGGTTGCGTCGGTCCAATGCCAACACCGGTGCAGAATGGTTAGCAACACGTTTTGGAACGATTGGAAAAGGAATAAAATCATCGCATAATATTGTGGTTGCGTTTGCGCTTCTTAGTTGTTTCGGTTTTTTAGCATACGGGTTTGTTGGTCTTGGGAAATTTATGGAAATTTTTATTCCGTGGGAAGTAGTCCAACCTTACTTTCCTTTTCATGTAGCACCCGAATTCGTTCCGCATCTGTATGGTATTATTTTTACGCTTTTTGCAACTTTTTATTCAGTGCTTGGTGGTATGCATAGCATTGTTTTAGGCGATGTGATCAAGTATTGTATAATGATTGTAGCGTGCATCTCAATCGCAATTATCGCCGGTATAAATCTCCACGCCGCCGACCAGGTACTGAATGTGCCGAAGGGATGGGAGTCTCCATTTTTTAACTGGAGACTTAATCTTGACTGGGGCCACATTATTCCAGATGCAAATAAAAAAATTAAAGATGATGGATTTGGAGTTTTCGGATTGTTTTTTATGATGATGCTATTCAAAGGAGTATTTGCCAGTCTTGCGGGGCCCGCGCCCAACTATGATATGCAGAAAATATTATCAACACGATCGCCGGCTGACGCAAGTAAAATGAGTGGTTTTGTATCAATTATACTCCTGCCTGTTAGATATGCATTGGTGATCGGACTTACAATACTTGCGTTGCTTTATTATAACCAGCTCGATTTAAAAGCTGCCGGCGGAGGCACTGATTTTGAAAAAATTCTTCCAGCAGCTATAAATAATTTTTTGCCGGCCGGCATATTGGGTTTGGTGCTTACGGGCTTACTTGGGGCATTTATGGGAACGTTTTCCGGCACTCTCAATGCCGCCCAGGCTTACATAGTAAACGATATATATTTAAAGCACATCAACCCCGAAGCATCGACGAAAAAAGTAATGCGCGTCAATTACCTTGTAGGTGTCCTTGTAGTTACTATAGGCATATTGTCGGGGCTTGTTGTAAAGGATGTTAATACAGTCTTACAGTGGATTGTTTCAGGACTGTATGGGGGATATATTGCGGCAAATATGTTTAAATGGTATTGGTGGCGCTTTAATGCAAGCGGCTTTTATTATGGGATGATGTTCGGTATAATACCTGCCATCGCACTCGCCATACTCAAACATTTCAACATCATTGCCGGTCTTGACCTTTATTACTGGCCACTTCTCTTCCTCCTTTCCCTGGCCGGATGTATTATTGGAACGTACAGTGCACCGCCAACAGAGGAGATTGTGTTGAAAAACTTTTATAAAACGGTAAAACCGTGGGGCTTTTGGAAGCCTATACTTTTAAAAGTGCAGGCAGAGGACCCCCTCTTCGTGGAAAACAAAAATTTTAGGTTAGATATGATGAATGTAGGCCTGGGAATTGTGGCTCAGTTATGTCTAACTATTCTACCTATGTACCTGGTGCTTTGGTATAAGCTACCCATCATAATTACAATCTTCATACTTACGATCATCATTTATATCTTAAGAAAAACCTGGTGGCAAAGATTGGAGAACTAACAAGTTCATTTAAAAGTGTAAAAATGGATCATAATTTCGAGGCCCGGTTAAAAGATTTGGAACAAGAATACATGACACTGCTACAGCAGGATAATGTACCTCTTTATGAAAATAATGGCGTTTACACCAGGGTTAAATACCCAGTCTTAACACCCCGGCACACTCCTTTATTCTGGCGATACGATCTTAACCGCGATACCAATCCGTTCCTGATGGAGAGGTTCGCAATTAATGCAGTGTTTAACGCAGGGGCCATTAAGCTAAATGGCAAGTATTTCCTCGTAGCGAGGGTGGAAGCTGGAAATCGTAAATCGTTTTTTGCGGTAGCAGAAAGTGAAAACGGAATTAGTAATTTTAAATTTTGGGACTACCCTGTTCTAATGCCTGAAACTGCAGAGCCTGACACAAATATTTACGATATGCGACTGGTGAAACATGAAGACGGATGGGTATATGGATTGTTTTGTACCGAACGTCGTGATCCGGCTGCATCGGAGAGCGACCAGTCTGCAGCAATTGCTCAATGTGGCATTGCGCGCACTAAAGATTTAAAAGAATGGGAACGCCTTGCCGATCTTATAACACCTTCGCCGCAGCAGCGTAATGTAGTTCTGCATCCCGAATTTATCCAGGGGAAATATGCTTTTTACACCCGTCCGCAGGATAGCTTTATTGAAGCGGGCAAGGGTGGCGGTATTGCACTCGGACTGAGTAGCTCCATCGAAAATGCCGTTGTTTCTGAAGAGCTAATTATTGATAAAAAAGCATACCATACAATTTCGGAATTAAAAAATGGTGCCGGCCCTGCTCCGTTAAAAACACTGCATGGTTGGCTGCACCTGGCACATGGAGTAAGAAATACGGCCGCGGGCTTAAGATATGTATTATACATGTTCATGACTGATTTAGCTGATATTACCAAAGTAACTCACAAGCCTGCCGGATATTTTATGGCTCCCGAGGGTATCGAACGCGTGGGCGACGTATCAAACGTACTATTCAGCAACGGATGGGTCACAGATGATGATGGTACCGTTTATATTTATTATGCGTCTTCTGATACGCGCATGCATGTGGCCTTGTCAACCATCGATCAGCTCCTTGATTATGTAATAAATACCGCACCCGACGGTTTCACCAGTGCTACAACTGTAGAAACACTTAACCATCTTATAGAAAGAAACCTGCACGAAAAAAAACCAACTCCTCTTATATCGAATCCAGGTTATAGCTCTCAATCCCAGCCGTCACTACATGAAGATGTTAAAAATAATTGAGGATGATTCAAGGGGCCAGTCAGCAAGTAGAGAGTTTAAAAATTTACCGGACAGAACTAAAAACCGAACTTAAGAGGATACTATCTTATTGGATCACGATGGTTATTGATAAAGAAGACGGAGGTTTTTACGGAAAGATAGGACATGATAATAAAGTGGTACCCGGATCCCCGAAAGGATCGGTACTCAACAGCCGTATACTTTGGGCTTTTTCATCAGCATATAATCTTACCCGTGATCCGGAATACCTGGCTACCGCTCAGCGTGCTTTTGATTATATCTCAAATAATTTTATTGACATCGAATTCGGAGGTGTTTACTGGATGGTTGATCATGCAGGCAAACCCTTTGATACCAAAAAGCAGACTTACGCAAGTGCATTCGCAATCTACGGTCTGGCAGAATTTTATAAGACAGGCAACGTTCCCGAATCCAGGCAACTGGCCATTAATCTTTACAACCAAATTATCACCCATACAATTGATAAAAAGTATGGCGGGTATTTCGAGGCGCTTTCCCGGCACTGGGAAATCATTGATGATTCACGGCTAAGCGATAAAGATGCTAACGAAAAGAAATCAATGAATACTCACCTTCACGTTATTGAAGGTTTCGCAAATTTATACAGCATTTGGCCCGACGACCATCTAAAATCCAAAATCGAGGACTTACACAGTATCTTCCTTAAACATATTATAAACCCGGAGAATGATCACCTCCATTTGTTTTTTGAGGAAGACTGGACGGTCAAATCAACTTTGATTTCTTATGGACATGATATTGAAGCTGCCTGGTTATTGCAGGAAACTGCAGAGATAATTCGAAGCAGGCAATATACTGACCTCTTTCGCATATGGGCAATCAAACTAGCAAAGGCCGCCTCGGAAGGTCTCGATAACGACGGGGGATTATGGTATGAGTTCGAACCTGCAAATGACCATCTTCAAAAAGAAAAACATTCGTGGTCCCAGGCGGAAGCAATGGTAGGTTATTTTAACGTTTGGCAGTTAACTGGAGACAGTGCGTATTTAAGACAATCGCTCAATTCATGGCAGTTTATTAAGGCTCATATTGCGGATAAAAAAACAGGAGAATGGGTTTGGGGAGTTTTCGAAGATTACACTGTGATGGAAAAGGAAGATAAGGCGGGTCTTTGGAAATGCCCTTATCATAACAGCCGGGCATGTATTGAAATGATACAACGTATTAGCAATTACATAAAAGACTGAGAGTAGAGCAATGAAATGTACACTTACTGCAATGATCGCCAGCATCGTTTGCCTGAACGCATTTGGACAGGATGTAAATATCAACAGCTTTGGCGCTGTTGCTGATGGTATTACAATTAATACACTGTTTATCCAGTCAGCAATTGATAGCTGCGCAAGGAATAAAGGTGGTAGGGTTGTAGTTCCAGCGGGCATATACATTGTAGGTACGCTGCACCTCAAAACGAATGTAGAGCTCTTTCTCTCCCCGGGTGCAATAATAAAAGGAAGTTCAAATCTTCGTGATTACGAAACCTACATACCCAGCAAACCGTATAGCCCGGTGCATAAAGGAATGTTCTTTACGGAAGATGCAAAAAATGTAAGCATTACAGGCAGCGGACAGATAAACGGAAATGGCAATAGATTTTTTGACCTTAATACAGCAAAAAAATTAGATGCTGCAACAACTTGTTTTACCCGGCAGAAAGAAAACTTCAGGCACGTTGCTACAGGCATCGGCGATGGGCCGGTAGTTCCGGGAGAACGACCTTACCAGATGTTTGTTTTTAGTAACTGCACGCAAGTTTCCATTAAAGACATTTTTATTACGGAGGCCCCGTTCTGGTGTATCCATATGGCCGATTGTGATGCTGTAAATATTTCGGGTATCCGTTTATGGAATAATCTGTTAGCCCCGAATGCTGATGGGATTGACATTACCAGCTGTACCAATGTTATCATTAGTAATTGTGATATACGGTCGGGCGATGACGCTATAGCCATTACGGGTTATAATCATCATTTTGAAATTCCTGGCTATAAGGGGTTACGTCATGCCAGTGAAAACATCCTGGTGACGAATTGTAATTTGCAGTCTTATTCAAGCGCCATACGTATTGGCTTTCTTGATCAGAACAGTGTGCGGAATATTGAGGTAAACAATTGCAACATCACAAATTCTACAAGAGGAATCGGAATATTTCTCAGGGACGAAGGTTCGCTTAGCAATATTAATTTTAGTAACATCACTATCGATACTAAGTTACGAACGGGCGACTGGTGGGGGAATGGAGAACCCATTCATATCTCAGCGGTGAGAGGAAAGGAAGGCGTTAAATTAGGAACTATCGAACACGTGAAGTTCAATCATATCATCTGTAAAGGAGAAAACGGTATCCTGATTTACGGATCCAGGGAATCAGTTATCGATGACGTTGTATTTGACGATGTGTCGTTCGACCTTACCGACAGCAAATTAAACTCAGTCTCTGGTGGAAATATAGATCTTCGTGGATGCATGGGAGATAGTCTTCAATTATTTCAACGCGATATTCCGGCCATTTTAATAATGTATGCTAATCATATCCGCCTTGAAAATATTTTGCAAAGATGGAGTTACACCAGCGAGGCATTTTTTACGCACGGCATCGAGTTAGATCATTTTGACGGAGTGACTATCAGGAATTTTAATGGTAGTGCATCACCTATTAACCATGCTGCATTCCGCGTATCTGCTACAAATGGAAAGCATTTGGTAATAGATAATAAATTTAATACTTATATTAAAAATGTACAGAATTAAACGGTTAGCAAAACCATTTTTCGTTTGGATTTTCTTTTTGGTTTTTTTTAGTGCTGCTTATAGTCAGCGTTCAATGAAACTTATAGATAGCAGAGCTACAAACGAAACAAAGTTTTTATATCGAAATCTCCAAAAGTTGTCGAAGAAACATATTCTTTTTGGCCACCAGCATGCGATGGAGTATGGCCATGGCTGGCAGGGGGAGGATGGGCGATCGGATGTTAAATCGGTCACGGGATCTCACCCTGGCGTTATAGGGGTTGATTTTAGCGGATTGTCAGGAAGACCCGATTCAGACATACAAAAAGAAAAAGTAGTTCTTCAAAAACTAATCAGTGAAACCTATAACCGTGGCGCAGTAGTTACCGCCTCCTGGCATTTTAATAATCCTGCATCCGCTGGTGGCTTTTACTGGAAGGATAGCGTGTCGGTAGCAACCGTTCCGCTTCTGCTTCCTGGCGGGCAGTACAATCGGCAATATAAAAAAATCTTGAAAGACATTGCCGACGTGGCGGATAGTGTAAGAGGTGCTGATGGAAAACTGGCACCTGTTATATTTCGGCCTTACCACGAATTTGATGGCGACTGGTTTTGGTGGGGCGAATCACATTGCAGCGGCGAAGATTTTATTTCTCTCTGGAAATTTACAGTAAGTTACTTGCGTGATAGTCTTAGCGTTCACAACTTCATCTACGCTTTTTCGCCTGATAATAAATTCATGAATAGAAAAAAATATCTGGAGCGCTATCCGGGTGACGAGTGGGTTGATATACTGGGAATCGATAATTACGGTGACTGGGGACGTGATGGAAAATACGACCTTCAGGCTGGAATAAAAAAATTACAAATAGTTTCGGATTATGCGAGGGAAGCAAACAAAGTTGCTGCATTTACAGAAACGGGACTTGAGTCGATACCAAATAAAACATGGTGGACAGAGATACTTTTAAAATCATTAAAATCAGCCAATGTACGGCTTGCTTATGTACTTGTTTGGAGGAACGATGCTCGTAGTCCCACACATTTCTACGCCCCTTTCCCCGGACAATCAAGCACATTGGATTTTATAAAATTTTATGCCGACCCTTATTCTTATTTTGAGAATGACTTGCAAAAAAAATCATTGTATAAAAAATAACGTCATGAGGAAACTAATCCTGCTGCTTTCTGTTTTAATTTCGTCTCACGTTCGGGCACAACCGGTGAACAAACATGGTCAACTGTCGTTATCAGGAACGCAACTAGTAGATAAAAATAAGCAGCCTTTTGTGCTTAACGGCGTAAGTTATGGATGGAGTTGTTTCCATCCACGGTTTTATACAAAAGGTACAGTGCAATGGTTGCTAAAAGACTGGAATTGTAATGTTGTCAGAGCCGCGATGGGGGTTGAGCCTGACGGCGGTTATTTACAAGACTCATTGCGAAGTATGAACCTGGTAAAAACAGTTGTCGACGCCGCCATCAAGGAAGGAATATATGTAATCATCGACTGGCATTGCCATAACATTAAGTTACCAGAAGCAAAAGCTTTTTTTATTGAAATGGCGAAACGTTATAGTGGGTATCCTAATATTATTTATGAGTTGTTTAATGAGCCCGACCAGGAAAGCTGGTCGCAGGTGAAAGCATATTCTGAAGAACTGATTAAAGCAATCCGGGTCATTGATAAAAAAAATATTATACTTGTCGGATCGCCATTTCAATAAAAAAAGCTTTTGCTTCTGGTAACTTAATGTTATGGCAATGCCAGTCGATGATTACATATATTCCTTCCTTGATGGCGGCGTCGACAACTGTTTTTACCAGGTTCATACTTC
>JANXYS010000193.1 GCA_025355935.1 Chitinophagales bacterium
TGCCGCTTGGGTGATCCTGAAACGGAGGTCGTTATACCCCGGTTGAAAAATGATCTTGTTGACCTGTTGAAGGCAACAGCCGAAGAACGCGTACATGAAATAGTTATTGAAGAAGAAACAAGCGCGGCCGTTGCGGTAGTAGCAGTAAGCGGAGGCTACCCGGGTAACTTCGAAAAAAATTATATCATTTATGGGCTTGACGACACTGATTTGCCCGGGAGTTTTATTTTTCATGCCGGTACAAAACAGGAAGGCGACAATATTCTGACTAATAGCGGCCGGGTACTGGTAGTCTCATCCCTGTCTGACAGCATTACGGAAGCCGCGGAGCAGTCAAATTACCTGCTAAGCCAGTTGGATTTTGAAGACATGTATTACAGGTCTGATATAGGATATGAATTTAAAAGTTTCAATCGCAAAGACCATTCCTTAACAAATCCAACGTAACCTTAAAAACAGTCTAATAATTAAGTTATCTCTGCGCTGTTGTTGATTCAGAACCTTGAATTCCTTTTAACTCTCACGTACTAAAAAGATTATTTTCACGTTGTAAATCCAATATTTTATAGCAACTTTGCCACGATCCTTTTATCATACGATTGTTACTTAATTATATATGGGCATCTTCAACTTTTTTACGCAGGAAATAGCGATAGATCTGGGTACTGCTAATACTCTTATTATACACAATGATGAAGTAGTGGTTAATGAGCCCTCCATTGTAGCTCTGGACAGAAACAATCCAAAAAATTTGCTTGCGGTTGGTAAAAAGGCATTGATGATGCACGAGAAAACCCACGAAAGTATACGTACCGTAAGGCCGCTTCGCGACGGGGTGATTGCTGATTTTAACGCAGCTGAGCTGATGATTCGCGAGCTTATAAAACTTGTATATCCTAAAAAACCCTTATTTGCTCCAAGCTGGCGGATGATGATCTGCATTCCAAGCAGTATTACCGAGGTGGAAAAACGAGCCGTCAGGGACAGTGCCGAACAGGCGGGCGCTAAAGAAGTATACCTGATACACGAACCTATGGCCGCAGCACTGGGAATTGGTATAGATGTGGAAGAACCCGTAGGAAACATGATTATTGACATCGGCGGGGGAACAACGGGTATTACGGTCATCGCTCTCGCGGGGATTGTCTGCGATCAGAGTATCAGGATTGCCGGAGACGAATTTACTGCAGATATCATGGAGGCTCTTCGCCGGTATCATAGTTTACTGATAGGAGAGCGTACCGCCGAACAGATCAAAATCCAGGTGGGCGCAGCTATGAAAGATCTCGAGAATCCACCAGATGACATTCCGGTCAACGGCCGCGATCTTGTTACTGGTATCCCTAAACAAGTAATGGTGAGCTTCCAGGAAGTTGCAGAAGCACTCGATAAAAGCATTTTCAAAATTGAAGAGGCGATTCTTAAGGCCCTCGAAACTACCCCGCCCGAACTCGCTGCCGACATTTACAGGCGCGGATTATATATAACAGGCGGAGGAGCCTTGTTGCGTGGCCTGGACAAGAGAATTGCCGCTAAAATTAAATTGCCAGTGCACGTTGCCGATGATCCGCTTAAAAGCGTGGTAAGAGGAACTGGCATCGCTCTAAAAAATTACGATCGTTACCCTTTTGTAATGAGGTAATATTAAAATTTTAGATGTTGAATGTTGATTCAGAACCCGCGGGATTAGTTCTAACGCGAGTCTGAGATTCTCATTCAATTTCCATAATTACCATCCAAAATCTCTTACTCTTCGGTGCGAAATATTTTTCTCTTCATCCGTAGCTACTTTAATTTCCTCGTGTTCCTGTTGCTGCAGGTATTTAGCATTTACCTCATTGTTCATTACAGCAAGTACCATCAGGCGATGTTTGGCAACAGCGCTAACAAAATAACCGGCCGGGTAAATAAGGAATATAACATGGTTGAAAACTATTTTCAGCTAAAGCGCACAAACGATTCGCTGGTTAAAGCTAACGAGGTACTGTATAATAAACTCCGCGAAAATTTCAATGTACCCGATTCTGTCTCAAAGGAAGTGATCGATACTCTTAAGATTGATTCGATCATTCAGTACCGCCGGTACAATTACCTTAATGCGGAAGTGGTAGCTAATTCGGTTGTCTCGCAAAGTAATTTTATTGTACTTGCCGGTGCAAACGTGAAAAATTTTAAAGAAAAAATGGGGATAGTTGATGCTAACCGCAACGTAGTTGGTATCATCACAGAAGTGAGCGGTAATTATGCCGTTGTTATGAGCCTGCTTCACAAGGATAGTCATATCAGTGGAAAACTAGTGAAGGGCGGAGAAACCGGCACACTGAGCTGGGATGGCAAAGAGCCGAATATTTTAACCCTAAGCGGCATTTCTAAAGGTGCTAAGGTTGCGAAAGGTGATTCCATCATAACCAGTGGATTCAGCACCACATTTCCTAAGGGGATTATGATCGGCAGGGTGGCCGAGATTTACAACGAAACTGCCAGCAACAACTATAAAATAAAGTTCCGGACATCAGCAGATTTTTACAACCTGCAATACGTGTATGCCATTGTAAATAACCAGCAGGAAGCAGTGGAACAATTATTAGATAAAACAAAAAAGCAGCAATAGCGTTTGCGAAAATGAGCTTACTTGTAAAAACCATATTACGTTTTGCCCTGTTCATCCTGCTGCAGGTATACGTGCTCGATAATATCCACCTGCACCAGATGATCACACCTTATCTCTATCTTTTATTCATCCTGTGGCTGCCATTTAAAATGAATCGGACACTCCTGATGGCATTAGGATTTCTACTTGGTCTAACGCTCGATAGTTTCCGGCATAATCCCGGTTTCCATGC
>JANXYS010000214.1 GCA_025355935.1 Chitinophagales bacterium
CCTGTATAACTGCCCACATTTAAGGGAGTGTTTGTTATAAACAAGGCCAGGTAAGAGCCCGAGATACCGAGCAAAGCAATGAGTAATATGGTGAGCGCAATTTTGAAATCCCTGAACAGGAAAAGGATGACGCCGAATACAAGCAAACTTGAACTGATTAGAATCATTAATAGTTCTTTAAACGATTGCTGTTGTTCAGCATATGCTCCACCATATTTTATGTAATACCCTTGTGGCAAAGCAATTTCTTTTTTAATCGATGCCTGGATATTTTTTATAACACTACCAAGGCCGCCCTGTTCGAGCCTTGCAGTGATAACACCCATGGTCTGCAGGTTTTCGCGTTCTACCTGTGCTTCACCAGCCGTTACCTTTATGGAAGCGAGTTCGCCCAATGTTTTGACACGGCCGCCGGTTAAGAATATGGGCAGATTACCAAGCCCCTCCCGACCTCTAACCAGCCCACTCGGATACATCATACGAATATTTGTAAGTTGCTCCTTCTCGCTTAAACCATTGATGATTGTACCCTGCATCGCTGTTTGCAACTGGAATTGAAAACCCTGGGCAGTCATTCCGAATTGGGCCAGCTTCCAGCTGTCTGGCTGTATGCTAATGCTGGGGCCCGCTATTACAATGCCGTCAAATACATCTGCTGTACCTGGTACTTTTTGAACAATACCGGAAATTTGGCGGCTGATGTCCTGCAACTTAGAAGCATCATTTCCGAAAACTTTTATCTCTATTGGCTGCACCGAGTTCATAAGATCTCCGAGCATATCACCCATCACCTGGCCAAAATCAATCTTGAGGGCAGGCTGGCTGGATTGAATTTTCCCCCTGATCTCGCTTATCACTTCGTTCGAAGTCCGCTTCCGGGACTTCTTTAATTGTATCAGGTAATCGCCCCTGTTAGGCTCGGTGATGAAGAACCCCATTTGCGTTCCTGTGCGGCGTGAGTAGGCCTCCACCTCCGGAACATGCGTAATAATTTTTTCAGCCTCACGCAACATCCTGTCTGTTTCATCCAGCGAAGTGCCGGGGGGCGAAGCGTAGTCAAGTACAATACTTCCTTCATCCATTTCCGGGAGAAAGCCAGTTTCAAGTCTTGGGAGAATCAGTACCACGCTTAGTATGAGAAGTGCAATGAATACAAAACTGATGATGGGTTTATGTATAAAGTAAGAGATCCAGGCCTGTTTCTTTACCACGACGGGCTTTTCTTTTTTCCTTGAAGCTTTTGGCTTTTCGCGTGTCAGTAACAGGTAGATAACCGGTAAGCCAAGCCAGGTGACGAAGAATGAACAGATGAGGGTAATGATCATAGTATCCGTCATTACCTTAAAATACGCGCCTGCAACGCCACTCATGAGTACGAAGGGTATAAATATTACAATGGTGCTTATAGAAGATCCTATCATCGCGGGCAGCAGGTAGTGAATCGCTTTTTGAACAACACTACTGGTAGGTTCATTAGGCAACTCCTCATGCGAGCGATGAATCTGCTCCATTACTACGATGGCATCATCAATGATAAGACCGATAGCAGCAGCAATCGCACCGAGCGTCATAATATTAAAGGAGAACCCTACTGCGTAAATAACGATTAACGTGAGCGCAAGTGTTACCGGGATAGTTATTAAGATGGTCGCACTGGCCTTAAGGGAGCGGAGGAAAATAATAGCAACTACAATTGCCAGTGCGAGCCCGATCCACAAACTGTCCGTAACACTATTGACCGCATCATTAACAAAATCGGCCTGGTTATAATAAGGCTGTATGGTAACCCCATCCGGCAGAATTCTTTTTAGTTCTATAATCTTGTTATTGACATCCTGTGCCAGTTTAACAAGGTTGGCATTTGGCTGCTTAATGATTGCTACCAGGATGCCGTCGTGCCCATTCGCATTGATCTTAATATATTCGACGGCATCTTTCACCTGCACTTCCGCAATGTCACTTAACCGAACTACACGGCCTTTGTTATTACTGATGATCATATTTTGCAGGTCGGCAACCGAATGCACCGTCACATCCGTAGTAGTCAGGTAGAGATATTTATAATCTGTCAGGTAGCCGTTCGATTTTATAAAGTTTGATTGTCCCAGCACGGTGCTGATCATATCGGGCGTAAGGCTCAGCGTAGTCATTTTCTGCGGGTCAAGTGTAAGCACAAACTCTTTATTTTTTCCGCCGATAACACGAACGTCGGCAACCCCGTCAACTTGTGAGAGAAAGGGTTTGATGCTTTGAACCGCAATCTTTTTTAATTCAATGGGCGATTTGTTATGACTTTCGAGTGAGAAGCCCATGACAGGCAAGATAGACGGGTTCATCTTTTCAACAGTTACCTGTACCTCGGGTGGTAACACATTTTTTAGCTCCGCTATTTTCGATTCAATTCGTTGTTTGCTCAGATCAACATTCGACTTCCAGTCGATATATGCTGAAATTTCGCAACTACCACGACTGGTAGTACTCCGAATCATTTTGAGATCAGGCACCTGCTTAATAGCCCCTTCAAGCGGGCGCGTTACCGTAACCATCATCTTATCGACAGGTTGCAGACCGGCATCAGCAATGATTTTTATTTTTGGAAATGTTATCTCAGGGAAGAGTGCAGTCTGCAGGTTCTTATAGCTTAGCACGCCGCCCATAATTATGAGCGCCAGCATAACAGAAATTGGATTTTTATACCCGGTAAAGAAATTTTTCAATGAGTTGATTTTATTCTTTTGAAGGAGCTTTCATCACTTTTACTTTCGCAGTATCAGCCAGGGCGAAATTACCCGTAAGCAACACCAGGCTATTTGCGGGGAATACCGGGCTTAAAATTTCTATATTACCTGCCATTTCAATGCCTTTTTTTATGGGAACCTTCACCGCGGTGCTGTCATTCATCATTTTCATAACCCAAAACTCAGCTTGTGTTTCATTCGCCAATACTGCTGCAGCAGGAACATAGTAGGCCGCATTGTTTGAGCGCTTGATGAGCCGAACACGCCCAATGAGGTTTTCTGGTATGAGATGCGGACTTACTACTTTTAAAAGTACCCGCTGCGTCTGGGCCGCCGAATCCATAATTGGAAGATTACCGGTAATAGTTGCGGTGAGGTTTTCACCATCAGGTAATAAGAGCGGAACTGTCTTTTTACCAGAGATATAACCTCGCATCTCATACGGAAGATCAAGGATAAATGCAAAGCTCTTACTATCGGTTACGATTGCCAGCTGTTCACCGTCCTGCACATAATCACCCGGCTGATGATCAACCTGCGACACATATCCGCCTCCATTTGCCCTTACCACATTTCTACCACTGAAGTGAAACGAGGGATCGAGCCTGTTAATGGTATTGCCGATTGATCTAGCTTCTTTCGTAACCAGGGTAAATAAGGGTTGACCCTTGCCAACCATCTTATTAAGTTCGGCATTGGCTACTTCAACGTATCCATTCAGGTTAGACTTAACGATCCATTTTTGTTGGAAAGACGAAGTAGCATTGAGTTCGATTGTTTCCTCCATAGGGCCGCTGCTTACAGGTATAACGGTAACGGGTGTAACGGCTTCAGGGACTGGTTCTTCAGCTGCCGCCGCATCTTTCGAATGACAGGCTGAAAGACTTGTTATAAAAATGAGCGCAGTGAAGATATATTTCATGAAAAGCATTTAGCGGTTGAAATAGTTTATTTGATTGATCAGCATCCACTGCTTCACGGTATTCTCATTGATAATAGATCTTGCATTTAGATAATTGTTAAGCGCAAGTATATAATCGTAGATCCTAACATCGCCTGTTTGCAGGAGTTGCTGATTCACAGCCATCAGTGTTTCGATATATTTTAGCTGCATATTAATATCAGCTGATAGCTCCCTGATAGATTTCAATTGGTTATTTAATTGCGTTATCTGTTGCTGGTACTGGTTGCTAAAGTATACCCTGTTCCGCTGACGTGAATTTTCTTGCAAGTCGATCTTTTCGAGCTGTAGTCGTTTTTGCTTCCCATCATAAATGGGAACAATTAAGGTTAGTCCAACGCTGGTACCAAAGTTTTTATAGGGAAGATAATCCAGGCTGGAATAATACCCCGCATCCGCATAGGCATTCAATCGTGGCACATAATTTTTATTCAGCAGCAGTCGGCTGTTCCGGAGCGTGAGGCTATCGATGTTATACTTTCTAAAGAAGACGGAGCCGCTGACAACAGGTAGTTGTTCCAGGTTTATCCGCGGTGAATCCAGCGGCACGAGCGATGTATCATAAATTCCACATAGGTAATTGAGGGAAGCATAATCATCTTTATACTGGATGAATTGTTGTTTTCGCTTGAAGTCGTTTTGCTGAACAGTAACAAAGAAACTCAGGTAATCCACCTGCTTGTAAACATTAAGTTGAGCAAGTTTTTTAAGAACCTGCTCCTCGCGGGTGAGTCTATCCTGGATGGCATTATTAAATTTCAGTTGCAGCTGGTCGCCATAAGTAACCAGGTATTGGTTTATAACTGATTTTCGGATATCCTGCTCTGTTATGAGCAGGTTATTCTTAGCAGCTTCTACCAGTAACCTTATACTTTCGAATTGTATTCGGTTGGTTTTACCGGTAAGAAAAGATTTATTTACGCTAAACAATCCACTAATGTTGGCACCATTGGAAATAGCCTTATCATAGCCATAACCGTTAATTACCGGGGCATAATTATCATTGCTAGTGAATGCCACCTGGGGGCGTTGCGCGGCAACGATGAGGAGACTATCAAGCCTGTTTACCTGCACCTGGTTACGCAGATCGCCCAGTAGAGGGCTAGTCCGTCGCAGTCGTTACCGCCAATTGAGGATACAGCGATGAACAGCAAACTCCTTTTGATAGGCGGCCTGGCCGTTGCCTC
>JANXYS010000298.1 GCA_025355935.1 Chitinophagales bacterium
TTAAATCAAAGGGGTGGTCAGCATCACCGGATCGGTGGTCAACATCATCGGAATATACAACTCAATATCATAGGCGAGCAAGTTTCTAAAGCAGGGCTTGGATTTGCCTACCACAATCATGACTTCGAATTCATCGACCACGATGGTGAAAATGGTTATGATATTATATTAAATGAAACCGACGCTTCACTGGTTAAACTTCAGATGGACATGTACTGGGTGATGCATTCTTCCAAACTTAGCCCTAAAGAATTCGTAGCAAAACATCCGGGACGGTACGTGATGTGGCACGTTAAAGACATGGATAAGGTTACCAGGGATTATACCGAGTTAGGAAAAGGTTCCATTAATTATGTAGAAATACTTCCAGATCCGTTTGAGTCTGGCCTTAAATTCTACTATTTAGAGCAAGGAGGAAATTTTAAAATCAATGCAATGAAAAGTGCTGCCGATAATCCTAGCTACTTTAAGAAGCATTTACAACAATATCTCTAATTATGAAACAAGCCTGCTGTCGACATGCTAACAGCTGCTTTTAAACGCGTCGCAAAGCCGGGCAGTTACCGGTAGTACGGGTGGGCCGTTAATCTATTGCGCTTTCATGAGCGGAAGGCCATACCAAAAAATTAAGGGTTGTTTAGAAACTCCTTTTGAATATTCAGTTCAGGCTTGTATCCTAAAATAATAATTTAATCCATAGAAATAAAGTTTTTATATTAGATACTCATTGTGCCATTTTTTAAAAATTCAAAAATTTAAATCATGAAAAAGGTTTTTAGACTAGTACTTATCGCGACTGCAATTTTATTTGCTGCCTGCAAAAATCCATCTGCCACTGATAATGCAATTGCTTCCAGGGATAGCGCCGGCCAGGACGACAGTGTAAAAGCACACATAAGAAAAGAGGCTTCAAATTGGGGAGATGAAGTAAGAAGAGGTGATTCTACCGCAATGGCTGCCCATTATGCCGTAGATGCGATTGTAATGCCAGCTAACAGTGAACCGATAACAGGAAGTGATATTGTAAAGTTTTGGGGTGGAGCAGTTCGGATGGGAGTCAAAGATCTGAAACTCAACATTACCGATATTTCGGGTGATGGAAACTTGTATGCGGAAACCGGCACTCTTGAATTGTTTGGTCCAGATAATAAGTTATTAGATAAAGGTAAATACGTTGTGGTTTGGAAAAAAGAAAATGGTAACTGGAAAATGTATCGTGATATATGGAACAGCAATCTGCCGGCGCCCGGATCTAAATGATCTTTTTGCACTGCCCGGGGCCTCCTTGCTCAGCCTAAAGCAAGCAAAGGACCCGGGCAGTACAATACTGAAGTCATTGAAATAAGTTTTCAAAAGGCATAGATAATTCGGTCTATTTCGTTTAAAAAAAACAAGCTCTGCTAAATCCGAATCCTCCCAACATAGATATAACGTGAAATTTAGACGACTTCATTGCTATTAGATAAAGCTTCAGCCAAGAACCCGTTTGCTGCTATGCAGGCTTGTCGTAACAATGAACATTGAACCACTATCGACATTTGTACGGCACGTCAGGAATACTTTTGAGAATTTTATTATCTTCAAGTTCAGTAATTCTTATTGGCCCAGTTGCCGGGCATGATGTTTACAAATGTGAGCAGAGCAACATGCGCCCTGTTCGTAGGCGCCGTCCTGACACATTCAACCTTTTAAAATGCTTATTATGGGAGATGCAGAAAAAATTAAAATTGCTTTGGAAAGATGTAAGAAGGCATTTACCCTGAAACCGGCAATGGGAAGAAGTACGGCCATTTCTAATGTACGCATGGTAAATGGGCTAACCTTCGAAATTAATGAAGGCAATTGGAAGTTTTCTGTTGATATGCCTGAAGCAATAGGTGGTAATAATACTGCTCCCACACCCGGAGTGTACGGGAGGGCAGCGCTTGGTTCGTGTCTTGCCATTGGCTACATGATGAAGGCTGCGGAATTAAGCATCCCCATCCAAAATTTAGAAGTAGAAGTTCAGGCTGATTTTGACGATGGTGCTTTGTTAGGTACTGCAGATAAAAATATTCCTCCGGGTTATCTTGAAGTGCGGTATACTGTAACCGTTGAAAGCGATGCACCAGAAGAAAAAATTATCCGGATGCTTGATGAGGGGGATAAACACAGTCCCTATCTTGTTGTATTTTCAAGAGCACAAAAATGTGTAAGAAATATAAATATTGTGCCCACTAAAATTAATAACTAATGGAACCTGCCTTACAAAAACGTGTTCAGCGCTACGGTTGGGATAAAGCTTCCGCTTATTACGAAGATTCATGGCAGCAGCAACTGAAACCTGCGCATGATTTATTGTTTGAATATGCCAACATTCAGGAAGGGCAAAAAATTATTGACATTGCCTGCGGCACAGGACTTATAAGCTTTAGAGCCGCCGCGGCTGCCGGCCGCAATGGGTTTGTACTGGGCACTGATATTTCTGAAAAAATGGTAGAGATCGCTGATAAGACATCAAAAGAAAATCACGTCGAAAATATCAGGTTTCAAACAATGGATGCTGAAGATTTGAAGGTTAATGATGAAGAATTTGATGTAGCTCTTTGTGCCTTGGGTTTAATGTATACGCCGAGTCCAGTAAATGCGTTGAAAGAAATGTACCGAGTTTTGAAAAAAGGAGG
>JANXYS010000322.1 GCA_025355935.1 Chitinophagales bacterium
CAATTCTAACTGGTTCAACGGCCCGCCTTTACAATGTCAACGGAAAGTTGATCAAACAGCTTGCGCTGCAGAGCTCCGGGAATAAAATGAATGTGCAGGGCATCGCGCCAGGTATGTATATTTTAAAAGTGGGAGATGTGGGATCGAAGAAAATTTTCAAAGTTGTAAAGTTATAATTGCAGCTTTTAGGCACATATTCTACACAACCACGGATATTACGGTAAAGGGATTCGTAATTTTACTAATTTTAATCCGATAACTTACTACGCATGACATCTTCTTTATCCAGACCTTTCTTTATATTCACAATCCTTTTATTTGGTACACTCGTTCCGGTATTTGCCCAGCCGCAAATGAAACTGAAATATAAAAATTCTACAGTGTACGCTGGCATTGAAGTAGGCTCGAAGGGAGTAAAAATGAGTATAATCGAGGTTGGAAAAAATACACGCCGCGAAGGAAGCTATAATGCACTTCGCGATACCTCAAGCAACACGGATTTTATCTCTTTTACTCCAGCAACATTTTCCGCAACGAATAAAGCATTTACCGGATTATTTCAGACTGCATTAAATGTTTACAAAATTCCATCCGCCCGTATATATACCACTATGAGCAGCGGAGTAAAGGTTCAGGCAGATAAAGAGAAAAAAAATGACTGGCTTACATTATTGGCGGATAGTTTCCGTGCAAATATTAAGGAGCCCGCCCGAAAGGTAGAAGTCGTTGACGTGTTGCAGGAAGCACGATTATCTCACCTTGGTATAGTACCCGAGAATAGGCGCTACAGTACCTTCTTAATTGACATCGGCAGCGGGAATACGAAAGGAGGCTATTTTCCATTCGGAAATGATAGGGATTTTAAACTGTTTAACCTGAGCTGGGGTACTAAAAGTTCTGCAAACGCTGCGGAAAAAAGAATGGGGGATGACAAAACACTTACAAATTTTACCAGGAACGTTTATCGTGTAATGTCGGGGGATGCAAATCCGGAAATAGCCTATGCTGTTAATGTGAGCAATGCCTACAACATGAGCGACTATGTTGCATTCAGCGGCGGTATAGCCTGGGCGACCGCAACGCTCATGTATCCCGAGCTGATCGACAACCCTGTTGTACCTGTTACTTTTGACGAACTTGTGAAATTTAATGAACTGCTTCTTAAAAATTACCCGGCAGTTTCCGATAAATCAATTATGAAAACTATAGGGAACCAGCCGCCCGAAATACTCTCTGATGTTGAGTCGGAAGTGCGGCGTGTAAACCATGTTTTTGATCAGAAGTCTTTGATTGCCGGTGGAGCACTTCTTCAGAATATTATGCGGCAGTTCACTGGAGTATACGAAAAGAAGCAATTTTTCCTGGTGAAAAATGGCCAGGTCGGTTGGATATCGGCATATGTAAACCAGAGCCTTTCTCAACAGTAAAATGAAAGATACAAAGACACTACTGCTTTTAACTGTTTCACTTTTACTGATAATGTTGTCAGTATTTCTCCTTTGGACATGGACTTATCGTGTTAAAGCGATTGTTGCTACTGCGGAAAAGAGCCCGGGTCCCAGACTCATATCAATGAACGTAAATAACCAGACGGATGTAAGTGATTCTCTTAAGAAACGTTACACTGACATGCTTGGTGAAATAAACAAAAGCATTGACTCTGTAAGGAGTAGTGCTGATTCGTTGAATGGCAATTTCTCAAATAAGCTGACGCAATTTAATAATCTGAAATCAGAGATTAATGGTCTTCTCCAGGATAGGACTACTGGAAATTCTGTCGAGCTTGCAAAGTCAAAGATTACCGAATTGCAAACAAGGATAAATCAATTACGCGTGGCGAATACTGACATTTCAAAAGAGAACGAACAGTTACACGCATTATTGAAGCAATTATCCGACATACGGAAAACTTCAGCCGATGGCGTCTCTGCTGGCAATGACAACAAGACGGCAAACACCAGAATTGCGTATGCAAGTTCTTCGGACATCTCCACAAGTGATCTTCAATTATCAGCAGTTTCTGAAACAAAAGACAATGAAGAACAGGAAACCTCTCTAGCTGATCAAATAGCACATTTCAATGCTTCTTTTACCGTGAGAAATAATAGCCAGGAAAATAATGTACTGGAAATCGTGGTGGTAGTACTGCAACCAGACGGAAAAGTCTTGCAAAAATCTACCTGGGAGACAGGAACTTTTGAAACAAAAGAAGGAAAGAAAATATATTCATACAAAACGCGCGCAGATTTTAATAGCGGTGAGACCAAAAAAGTGTTTTTCTCGGTAAGTTCCGATAGGTATGCACGCGGCATCTACCGGATGCAAGTGTATAATAAAGGCCAATTAATTGCAACAGTGAGTAAAACAATGAGTTGATTTGTTTAATTCTTGGTTCCGATATTCCTCCCCTTAAATTATTATAAAATCATGGTAAAACTATTCACACGGTATACTTAAGTACACTATTTGTTTATTATCCTTCAAGCAAGTGTATTTAAACTTGTTTAATGCTAAAACCTATAAAAAAACATCTATGAACACAAATAATCCTAACCGGCCATCTGAGCCGGTAGTGGAGCAGACTGTCAATAACAGCACTAGCTGGATTGGGCACTCCATAAATAATCCGGTAGATATTAGTAAAGGTCAAACATTTGAAGCAACCTCAGAGGGGAATTTGGACGATGTACAAATCTTTTCGAACATTGTTACAGCTCCCGGAGACGTAGTTATGACCTTGCACAGTTTCGATCCACAAGAAAATGTTTGGAGTAATCCGATTGCATCAAGTACGGTGCCGATGAAGACGACGGATACCGGCCGATGGATGTCTTTTCCACTTGCAGGCATGCATTTACAAAAAGGGCGGTCATACGGTTTTAGAATCAGTAGTTCTCATTCACTCGTGGGACTTGGTGAAGCGGTATGCAGCGCTAAGAATCCCCCTGTAATCAAAGGTCAGGAATGGCAGTTTACAAACGGGGAGAGCAGGGGACAAAGCTTTTCTTATTTTACGCTTACATACAGATTGGGGCTACGTGCCTGAAGATTTTACTAGATATTCTTATATATAGTGCATTATCATTCTGAAGGTTAGGCATTAATTTTGTGAGATAATTGCAAAATTGTATATGTACTCGTGCCGAATCCTTCTTGCCCTCGTATTCAGCGGATTAGTCGGTTTTAATGTATCTACATTGTCCGCCCAGCCAGTGGTAAGTTATGGAACAGCGGTTGTTTCGGGATTAAATAATCCGGTAGATATCGTCAATGCGGGGGACAGCCGTCTTTTCATCGCGCAGCAGAACGGCTTAATCTTAAGCTGGAATGGAACGACACTATCTACTTTCATGGATCTTTCAGGAGTTCCTAATTTATTTCCTAGCCCTTCGGGTGGAGAGCAGGGGCTGCTAAGTATTGCCTTTGATCCAAATTTTGCCGTTAACCGTTACTTTTTCATTTGGTATACTGGAAATTCCGGGGCTTTTACGCTTTAATACTAGCGGTGACGTTTCAACGGGACAAGTATTGCTTTCAATCGAAAAACCAAATCAACCTTCTTACTTTTTCACAAATCATAATGGAGGGAAATTAAATTTTGGCCCTGATGGAATGCTTTATATACTGGTGATGGCGGAAGTGGTGGCGACCCTTTAAATAATGCTCAGAACCTTGCGTCTCTATTTGGTAAAATGTTGCGGCTCGATGTAAGCGGCTTCAATACGTCTGCACCATTTTATAATATACCCTCAGATAATCCATTCCTGGTACCCGGCGACGGTATCGCCGATGAAATTTATGCGCTGGGTCTCCGTAATCCATGGCGTTGGAGTTTTGATCGGTTGAATGGCAACATGTGGATCGCCGATGTAGGGCAGTCTGCCTGGGAAGAAGTTAATTATGTAACAGCAGGATCAACAGCTGGCCTAAATTATGGTTGGCGTTGCAGGGAAGGGCGGCACGACTACAACGTGAGCGGATGTGGTGGGACTTATACCGAGCCTATATTCGACTATGCACACAATAATGCTACTGGTGGTTTTTCGATTACGGGAGGATATGTATACCGTGGTCCTGACATCTCGAACGCTAGCTTATTGGGCAGTTATGTAACTGCGGATTATATTTCAGGCAACTTTTGGATAGTGCAGCCTAACGGAAGCTTCACAATTCAAACGGGCCTGCCTGCAAACGTTGTTAGTTTCGGGGAGGCTAATGATGGCACATTGTATCTTCTTCGCAGATTGGCGGCCCCCAATGGCGCATTATATAAATTACAGGTAGCATCAATCGTACCCGTAATTCTCACTAAGTTTACTGCAATCTCTTTGCCCGGCTACACACTGCTCAACTGGACGACCACATCAGAAATAAATAGCCAAAAGTATGTACCTCAATTCAGTGCCGATAATATCCATTTTGATGATATAGGAGAAGTTGCAGCGAGTGGCTTAGCAACCGGAACCAACTATACATTTCAACATCATATTGTCATAACTGGAACCTCCTATTACCGTCTTGCTATTGTTGATAAAGACGGAAGCTTTCATTATTCCACGACAGTTCATGTGGTGGCTGCAGGTGATGAACCTATCAGTATTTTTCCCACGTTAGTAACTAATGGTATCATTAATGTAAAACATGTAAAACCTGGTGCTGCTATTCGGATAATAGCGATGGATGGAAGGCAGGTGTATCAAAAACATGTATCAGATAACGGTACCGTTCGCTGTTCGCTACCATTTTTAAATGCCGGAATTTATACTGTTGAGGTCATGTCAAACGGATTATCTAAACAAGAAAGAATCATTATACAATAACATTGAAAATTAAGCGATAACCCTTGAATTTATCATTACCCTTTTCCCACAAATTTAAAAGCCGCGGAAGATTCCACGGCTTTCAAGTCAACTATTTTTGATGATACTTTATAGCGTAATTGAATCCTTCAAGAGCCGACCATCTTTATTGAAATACAAGAACTTCTTTTGAAAATCGTTTTTCTTAACATAAATACGATATAGTTCCGATCCATCCTCTGTTTGATATACATAACTACGATCTTCCCAATCGCTGTACTTACTCTTCTGCAACCCATCCTTTACTGCCGCAGGAAGCTCTTCTTCAGAGATACTTACTTCCGATCGCTTCCAGTCACCTTTTGCTGAAAACGTAGCCTGTTGCCGATGATCACTTAAATTAAACGTCGCTGCAAAACCTGTTACCTTATCGGCCCACTCAACATTTTTTGC
>JANXYS010000323.1 GCA_025355935.1 Chitinophagales bacterium
CAAAAATGACAGTAATCATATTAAATATTTAGGATGGATAAAATCTTTTGAGAACAGGAATCAACTTTCAAAAGATGCTTACGGCATGGATAATTTTACTATCTCAAATATTGCTGAATTTGAATATCTATATTTTTGGTATAGGGGGTCATATGATAATATTGATAAAACAAAGAGTTATGAAATAGACGAAATTTACTCCTGTGCCAAGTCAGGTACAATCGGTGTTCCGCCTCGCACAGATATAAACATGATAAAGAAAATTGTTTTGGATAACGAAAAATGAATATTATGTCTCCTTTTTATAGTTTATCCTTCCTAGATGAAAACCTACCACAAATGTCCAAAACACTAAAAATACAATCAGTAAATTCTCCATAATCGGAAATTTTTATTAATACTCGAGTGTGGCAAGGGAAAAAATAAAAACAAAAAACACGCAGCAAAGATAAGCCTTGTGCGCCTGATTAACATAATATCCATTATAGGTGCAAATAATTGTGATCGAGAAAATCTTATCAGGTGAAAATGCCGAATTATTGAAACGCTTGCCGGTCAAAGACATAGACTAGCAAGGCGGTGATCAGGATGGTAATGATTAGAGCTATGAGGAAGAAAGTAAAACTTAAGAAATTGGAAACAATTGCTCTAAGAACGCCCATCAAGTTTCTTTCCCGAAAAAACTGAGTATAAGCAAATGCCTGGTAAGCTACAGAAATTATCGACATAGGCAAAGCGATATACATCCCCGGCTTTCCTAAAACTGCAACCAGGCCCATGATAAACATACCGAAAATGGTTGTTTGGGCAGTTATAAAAGTTTGTAGCGTTAAATGCTTCGCGTAATTCAATTTATATTTTCTGTAAATTAAATATGCGCCAAATGCATAAAATGGCAGCTGAAATAAAATTATAAAATTGTAATATTTGCCTTGCCAGGTCGCAATCTTACCCATTAATCTTGCCTGACGTTCACTATAATCTGAGCCCCCCATTGCACTGGCGGCAGCCTGGATAAAGTGCGAATTCACTGCAACAAAAGTTGCAATGGTTCCAATTATTAAAATATATTGAAATGGGGTAAAATATCTTTTGCGTTTACCTTCCAGGATATATTCACGCGCAACAATCCCGGGCTTCACAAACATCTCCATCAATAAGTGCAGGAAACCTTTATCTGCATGGGTAAATGCGTGCGCCAGTTCATGCCCTATATGGCCCATGGTGATTCTGTGACTAAGTCTCTGGCCACAACCGTTAGAATATTCGCCGGAAAATTCATTTCCGCAATTTTCGCAGATGTGCTTGCTCATGAAGTTCAGGTTTGGATCCCCAATTTAGTAAATTTTATTACCATCCCTTGTAGGGCCGAAAGTTTGTCAAAATTTAATAGGTTAACTTTACGGTATGACTGACACTAACAACGCATCTTACCTGGGCAAGCTGAACATTAAAGAGCTGAATGAGATGCAACTGGCAACTCTTAATTCTGCCGAAAACAAAACCGATATTATATTGCTTTCCGCTACGGGATCGGGTAAGACCCTGGCTTTTCTGTTACCGATGCTGGCCAATCTTAAGGAAGACCAGCCGCTTGTACAGGCGCTTATCTTAGTTCCAAGCCGCGAACTTGCTCTCCAAATCGAAAGTGTAATAAAGCAAATGCAAACTGGCTATAAAGTTTTATCCTGCTACGGTGGTCATAAACGCGAAATCGAGGAGAATAGTCTTGTTGAACCACCAGCAATCATAATTGCAACGGCGGGTCGAATGGCCGATCATATAAGACGAAATAATATCGACTTGTCTGCTATTGAATTTTTAATTTTAGATGAGTTTGATAAAATCTTGGAACTGGGTTTTTTAGAAGAAATGAAATTTATACTTCAATCATTACCGTCAGTTAAAAAACGGATGTTGACGTCTGCCACTTTTACGGAGAAAATCCCTGAATTTGTGAAAATGAATGACCCTGAAATGCTCAACTTCCTGAGTGAAGAAGCATTGTCTCCGGAAATTCTACGCATAAAGACCTTGTTATCTCCTGATAAAGATAAACTTGACACACTATTACAACTCATCTGCTACGCGAATAACACTTCCACCATCGTATTTTGTAATCACCGGGACGCAGTCGAAAGAACAAGTAATTTTCTTAGCGAACAAGGACTGGTGAATGTATTTTACCACGGCGGTATGGAGCAACGGGACCGTGAGGTTGCCCTCACCAAATTCCGCAACACCAGTTCCAATATATTGGTAACAACTGATCTCGCCAGCCGGGGACTCGATATTGCAGACATCCGAAACATTGTTCATTATCATCTGCCTCTTGAAGAATCATCTTTTACTCACCGGAATGGCCGCACAGCCCGTATGGGTACTACTGGCAATGTATATGTAATATACTCTGATGAGGAAAAACTCTTTCCCTATATCACCGACAACTCTGTTCCTTTTGAATTGCCTGCAAAACTTTCCATACCGGATAAACCCAAATGGAGTACCCTGTTTATCGATGCGGGTAAAAAAGACAAAATCAATAAAATTGACATTGTGGGGTTTCTCTCACAAAAGGGCATGTTGAAAAAGGACGAAATCGGATTAGTTGAAGTAAAAGATTTTATGTCATTCGCAGCTGTGCGTAAATCGAAGATTGGTAATGTTTTAGAACTTGTTAAGGACGAAAAGATGAAAGGGAAAAAGATTAAGATTGCAATAGCTAAATAATCCGGTTAAAATTCCAGATCGAATGCTTGCGTCCGTTTCTCCTTCGGAAATGGCAAGGAGTTTGGATTTTTTTGCAATTTTTTTTTTGTAAACTTTAGTTTGTAGACTTTTTCGAATAGTTTACAACATTCTCAAGCCAGCTGGATTGAGAATCAATCATTTAATTTTGTAAACTTTTGATCAATTTGATCAAAAGTTTACAAAAAAGGTTTACAAGCTATTTAAGTACTCTAAAAGCAGACCAACTCTTTTTACATCCCCATCCTTATCATTGGTGCACCGAAGGTCGGTGCGGGCGTTTTTGACGAACCTGTTCCCGTAAACTTATTGAACCTGAAAATTAATCCAAGCATTAGGTAACGTCCAAGCTTATTTGTGCGTGTATCGGTGAACCCGCTACCCGTTACTGTTCGGCTTAAACTGGTGTTTTGATCTAAGAGATCGTAAGCATTTACTTTAACTGCCGCGTAATATTTTTTAGAAACCAGTTTTTCAACACTAGCGTTAATGATCAGCGGATTAGTATTTACATTGCTCGCGTAACCCGAGTTTATGGATTTATCCATGTCATAAACAAAAGTGAGATCTTTTGGAAGGAAAAAACGCGCAGAATGGACAATGCTCCAGGCCTGGGTATTAGAATTTAGTTTGGTATTAAGTGAATAACGTGCGTCATTAAGCGTGAAATTAACTCCTGCCGTCGTTTCAAGCCATTTCCTTATAGTAATGGTTGTAAAAAAGCGCTGCCCGATAACCCAGTTTTTACCAGTGTTTTTTTCATTAGAGATAAAGGAAATATTGTTGTTGAATAATACCGTACCCCCGTAGTTAAATACATATTTACGATTGCGAATTGGTTTACTAAATGCATAAAATCCGGAGGCAGTGTAGTATCCATTGGTATTTAGATAGCGTGTTTCCTGCCCGATGTATTTCGGGATAGGCCCTGAAAAGTCGAATCGCTGAAAAATGTTGTTCACGATTTTATCCTTTACCGCGGAAAAACTAAGGTTCCCAAAGAATACGTTTCCGGAGATGAAATCAAAATTATTATACCGGATGTTGATATTGTTGGTAAACTCAGGTTTCAGATCCGGGTTTCCAAGAGTAATATATTGTGGGTTGGAGTAATCGTAGACAGGCTGTAGCTGCTGGTAAAATGGTTGGGCGGTACTTCCATTATAATTCATGTTAAACGACCGACTCCGACTGAAATTATAAGCAAAACGTACAACAGGATAAAAATTCACCAGGTCCTGCGAATATTTAAGGTGGGTACTTTTCGAGTCGCTTTTGATATTCGCCGGCTGAACCGCGAATCCAATGGTATAGTTGTACTTTTTTTGCGTAGTTCTAAAATTCACACCTACCCTATTTGTAATGTAATCATTATTGTAAATGTTACTCGCAGTATCAACAAAATCCTTCCTTCCAGTAGCCGGATCAATTGAATAGTTCTCTCTGTCAATACTGGTAAATCTTTTGTTGTAAGCATAATTAAATTCAAAACTTTTTTTCTTATTCAGGGGCTGAATGTAAGAGGCTGAAATCCCATAGTTGTGATTTCTGTTGTCCTGGGTTATGAATTGATTTAGCACAGAATCTTTATATCTTACACCAACACTATCATAGTAAGAACTAAAGTTATTATAGGTATCATCGCCCTTTGTGGATGACTGTCCGCCAGTAAAATTCAGGGACAAAATTCTCCCTTTTTTATCGAACCTATGATTAAAAAGCAATGTTCCGGAAATGTTGGGCGCGGTAGACCTTGTCTTATCTGTTGTATGACCGTTGTTACTAAGTACCTGGTTGAGTGTATTACTAAAAGTAGATGAATAATTGCTGTTAGAAATAGTGTAGCTGACATTAGGCGAAAATTTCAGGTAATTAAAAGAATCAATCTTGTACTCTATATTAAATGTCAGCCGATGATTGTCACTTAATGTATAGTCGTTGGTATGCTGGATATTTAAAATGCTTGACTTACCAAAATTATTTTGTTGGGTAATATCGCGGGTAGTAGTTACTGCCTTATCCGTGAAGCTATAACTTCCGTAAATAGAAATCTTACTACCCCATTGATCTCTGTAATTCAAACCTATTGATTTAGTAGTTGCAATTCCATTACCGGTATTACCTCCAAAATTGGCACCCATACTTCGCGCCATTCCCCCCATGGCGCCTCCCATATTTCCGAAATTGAAAGTGCTGGTATTCGTGTTATTGAGATTACCGATCACCGAAATCTGCTGGGAATTATTAAATTTGTTGACGGTTAGCGAGTTGGTGTATCGGCCTTCTGTACCTGCTCCGAGCGAGGCATTAC
This sequence comes from Chitinophagales bacterium, assembly GCA_025355935.1. GTDB lineage: Bacteria > Bacteroidota > Bacteroidia > Chitinophagales > Chitinophagaceae > Ferruginibacter. The sequence continues at coordinate 5,060 of JANXYS010000323.1, forward strand.
CGAAATATCCCTTGTTCTTATCTTTTTTCAGTTGAATATTTATGGTTTTCGTTGCGTCGCCATTTTTAACTCCCGTAAAGGCGGCCTGGTCTCCATAATCGTCTATAATATCAATTTTATCAACCATGTCGGCATTTATATTTTTAGTTGCCGTGCTTACATCCCCGCCAAAAAAATCTTTACCATTCACCTTAACTTTTGTAACCTGTTGGCCTTGCGCCGTAACTGTGCCTGACTTATCCACTTCCACTCCTGGCAGCTTTTTAAGTACTTCTTCCACATTATCGTTTTTTCTGTACATGGTGCTATCGATCTTATAAGAAACCGTATCTTCTTTAATCTGCACTTTTGTTGCCTGAACTACGACCGTTTCCAAAGTCTGACTACCGGGTGACAAAACAATGTCTACAATATTCTGCTCACCTGTTACCCTGCTATAATCGTAATACCTCGCAAAAACATTGAAACCAATAAAAGAAACAATGATCCCAGTATTACCAGGCTTTACATTGCTGAAACCGAAGATCCCT
>JANXYS010000371.1 GCA_025355935.1 Chitinophagales bacterium
GCTTCTTCCTTGCTTACCAGGATAACGCCGTCGAGAATTTCACGATTCATTATAGAAGGAATAAAGCCTGCGCCGATTCCCTGGATAGGATGTGGTGATGGTGCACCACCGCTAAGTACGGGCGATAGCTCTGGCTCGACTGCAAAAACCTTTGTATTAGGAAACCTTTCTTTGAGAATTTCCGCAACGCCCGAAATATGACCGCCCGTTCCAACTCCTGTAATTAGGTAGTCTACCCCATCAGGAAAATCGGCCAGGATTTCTAACGCTGTTGTTTTCCGATGAATCTCAGTATTAGCTGGATTGTCGAACTGCTGAGGTACCCAGGAATTCGGGGTTGTTTCTGCAAGTTCAAATGCTTTAGCAATTGCGCCCTTCATTCCTAATTCGCGTGGAGTAAGTACAAACTCAGCGCCGTATGCGCTCATAAGCTTCCTTCTTTCAACACTCATACTTTCGGGCATTACCAGCGTTATTTTGTACCCTTTAACTGCGGCTACCAATGCCAGACCAATACCTGTGTTACCACTAGTTGGTTCAATAATTACGCTGCCTTCCTTAAGCAAACCCTTGGACTCTGCATCCTCAATCATGGCAAGAGCAATCCTGTCCTTAATACTTGCGCCGGGATTATTTTTTTCCAGCTTTACCCAAACGTTATGATCGTTTCCAAAAAGCTTATTGATCTTCAGATGCGGTGTGTTACCAATGGTTTCTAAAATGTTATTTGCTTTCATTTAATGTTTTTTACTCCTTTCGGAATTGAAAAAATTTGTTTAAGGCCAGGGGTCTTCAAAGGAATGCACATTTATATAACAAAGTTGAGTGCTTCCGGCAAAGGGTTATTGTCGCGTACTTTTATTTCACTCTTATGATATACTATTGAATGGTCCGGAACACTATAAGTTAGCCAAACGTTACCGCCGATAATACTTTTCCGTCCAATAATAGTGCTTCCGCCGAGAATGGTAGCGCCAGAATAAATGATCACACCATCTTGTATAGTAGGATGTCTTTTAACTGCTGCATGCTCTTTGGAAACATTCAATGCTCCAAGAGTTACCCCCTGGTAGAGTTTTACATCGTTACCTATCCAGGCTGTTTCACCAATAACAATGCCTGTACCATGATCAATAAAAAATGAATGTCCTATTGTCGCCGCAGGATGAATATCAATGCCCGTCTTACTATGTGCGTATTCCCCTAGGAGCCTCGGCAGCAGCGAAATACCCTGGAGATGTAGTTGATGGGCAAAACGATAAATTGCTATAGCGCGGAACCCCGGGTACGCAACCAGCACTTCTTCAATTGAAAGCGCTGCAGGATCGAATTGTAACACTGCCTGGGCATCGAGCATCAATGCCTCATATATCGAAGGGAGTGCAGCGAAAAAGACTTCGGTTTGAAGGTTTACGCGCTCTTCTTCCTTATGCAGTTCAAAAAGAATAGCGGAAAAAGTACTTTTTATTTCGAAATATTGTTTGCTGAGCCCTTCTTCCGTCTCGTACTTTCCGACATAGGATGTAAACAGAAGGTTGAAGAGATCATCTACAAAGTTTTCAGCCAAATCTTTATCCGGGAAGTGCGTAAAACTCTTCCGGTTCTTAAAATATAATTGTTGTAAAAAATTTTGCTCCGACATTTTGTTTTTTATTTTTTTGCTGGCAAATGTTACTGAATCATGCACGCACCCACAGTTACGTTGCTTGTTTCATCTATGAGAATCGCTCCTCCAGTGGTCCGTAGTTTTTTGTAAGAATCAAAAACCAACGGCGATGCTGTTTTAATTGTGGCCCGAACGATATCATTAAGGGAAACTTTTTCCGGTGCCTGTTCTTCATCGAGGGAATTGACGTTTAACTTATATTGAATCTCCTTAACCACGGCCCTTACAATCCTGCTATTATGCTGCAGTAAATAGCGGTTTCCTGCTACCAGGGGTTTGTTGTCCATCCAACACAAAAGGACTTCCAATTCATTGGACGACGTAGGCAAATTATCTGAGTGAACTATGGTATCTCCCCTGCTTATATCAATGTCATTCTCTAAATGCAGTACAACACTCTGTGGAGCAAATGCTTCCGCAATTTCCTTACCACCGATCTCGATTAGCTTTATCTTACTTTCTATCCCTGAAGGGAGAATCGTTACCGCATCCCCGGTTTTAAAAACTCCACTCAACAATTTACCCGCGTAACCACGATAGTCGTGCAAGGCTTCGGTTTGCGGTCTAATCACGTACTGAACCGGGAACCTGGCGTCTTTAAGGTTAATATCGTTAGCAACTTCTACTGTTTCCAGAATGTCTAAAAGTGACGAACCTTCATACCAGGGAAAGCTGTCGCTTTTCTCAACGATGTTATCCCCATTGATCGCGCTTATTGGAATGTACTTAACATCTTTAAGGCCGAGGCTCTTTGCAAATGCAGCATACTCGATCACGATATTATTATAAACATCTCCTGAATTATTTACCAGATCCATTTTATTAACCGCAACCACTATGTGCGGAATATTCAGTAAAGAAGCAATGATAGAGTGTCTGCGGGTTTGTTCCGCCACACCATTCCGAGCATCAACAAGTATGATAGCAAGATCGCTGTTAGACGCACCTGTTACCATATTTCGGGTATATTGAACATGACCTGGTGCATCTGCGATAATAAATTTACGCTTCGGGGTCGAAAAATATTTATACGCTACGTCGATAGTAATGCCCTGCTCACGTTCGGCCCTAAGGCCATCGGTGAGAAGAGCGAGATCTATTTCTCCGTCTTTTTTATTCTTCGTTTGCTTTTCTATTGCTTCTAGCTGGTCGATCATAATCGACTTGCTATCATATAGTAAACGCCCAATTAACGTGCTTTTGCCATCATCCACACTTCCCGCAGTTATAAACCTTAAGATATCCACCTGTATACTATTTATTATTAATTAATGCCTGGTTTATGTTATTCCCGAAGTTAGAAGTACCCGTTTTTTTTCCTGTCTTCCATAGCTGCCTCACTAACCTTGTCGTCAATTCTTGTTTCTCCTCTTTCACTGGTTTTCGTCGCAATAATTTCGGAAATAATATCATCAATCGTGGTTGCTGCAGACTGAACGGCAGCGGTGCATGTCATATCACCCACTGTACGATAACGTACTTTTTTTACGGATATCTTATCTTCGGGTTCGAGAGTAATAAACTCCGACGTGGCTACCAGTTGGCCTTCGTGTTCTAAAACCTCCCGATCGTGGGCGAAGTAAATTGACGGGAGTTCAATCTTTTCGCGACGGATATAATTCCAAATATCCAGTTCTGTCCAGTTACTTATCGGGAATGCTCGTACATTCTCCCCTTTTGTGATCTTGCCGTTATAGGTGTTCCAAAGTTCGGGTCGCTGCAGTTTAGGATCCCACTGCCCAAATTCATCACGTACAGAAAATATTCTTTCTTTCGCCCTGGCTTTTTCTTCATCCCGGCGGGCACCTCCGATTAATACATCAAATTTATATTCTTCTATGGTATCAAGCAACGTATAAGTCTGCAAAGCGTTCCGGCTGGCAAACTTCCCTTTTGGCTCCGTTAAATTCTTTTTCTTAATCGTTTCCTCAACACTTCGCACAATAAGCTTTTCATTAATTTCAGCAGCGAGGGTATCCCTGAAATCAAGGGCTTCTTTAAAGTTATGGCCTGTGTCGATGTGAACCAGTGGAAAAGGAAATTTGCCGGGCCTGAAGGCTTTTAATGCAAGATGTACTAGTACTATGGAATCTTTTCCTCCACTAAACAGCAAAGCAGGCTTTTCGAACTGGCCTGCCACTTCCCGAAAGATATGGATGGATTCCGATTCTAATTGTTCAAGATAGTCTAACCGTTTCTCAGTCATTATTCGTAAATATTTTCATGTTTTTAATTCGAATGCAGCCCACATTCTTTCTTTTCTGCATCTTCCCACCACCACCTGCCGGCTCTGAAGTCTTCACCTGGTCTTATGGCTCTCGTACAGGGCGCACAGCCAATACTTACGAATCCCCGGTCGTGGAGCGGGTTGTAGGGCACATTGTATTTCCGTATATAATCAATTACGTCCTCTGTGCTCCAATGAAGAATTGGGTGATATTTTATTACCTGGTTTCCTTCATCCCACTCTAATTGCTGCAGGTCGTGCCGCGATGGAGAGTGTTCCGCGCGCAGGCCGGTTATCCATACCTGGTTGCCAGCAAGCGCTCTTTTTAGTGGTTCAACTTTGCGTATATAGCAGCAGTTCTTACGATTATCCACCGAGGCATAAAATGAGTTAGGTCCGTTTTCTTCTATAAATGCCTCAAGATGTTCCTGATTAGGGTAGTATGCCTTTATAGATGTATTATACCGATCATTCGTACTGCTCCAAACAGAATAAGTTTCTGCAAACATACGACCCGTATCAAGAGTAAATATTTTGACTGGCAATCTCCTGGATAATAGTGCGTGCGTTATAACCTGATCTTCATAACTAAAGCTACTACTAAAGGTGGTTCTACCCACAAAATCACGGGAGATCATTTCAAGTCCGTCATCAAGGCTTAGTCCACCTAATTGGTAGGTTAATGGTGTGATGATATTTTGAAGTTGATCTGACATTATTTTTAAAAAAGTTATAAAAAAAAGTAGTACGCACAGGTACGGAATCAGCAACAGCAGCACATAAAAATGTGCGTTCCGCTAAATTTCCGCTTTATGAAGTGTTCCAGCCATTTCTAAAGTCTACTTAAAAGATGGACAAATGTACCTCATCAAACTTTATCATCAAAAAAAAATATAGTTTTGTAGTTAATGATATCAAAAAAAACGCAATACGGTTTAAAAGCACTTGGCTACCTGGCCTCGCAATACGGAAACGGGCCTGTCCTCATTGCCGATATAGCTACCAAGAAAAAAATACCGATTAAATTTCTGGAGAGCATTCTTCTATTACTTAAGCAAAATCAGGTGCTGGAAAGTAAAAAAGGTAAGGGCGGGGGTTATTACCTGGCTCAATCACCGAAAAAAACAACATTGGCGGCTGCTATCAGGATTATTGGCGGTCCGATTGCCATGCTTCCGTGCGTTAGTTTAAATTTTTATGAAAAATGCAGCGATTGCGATGAAATAAATTGTGGCCTGAGACGCGTAATGGCCATCACCCGCGATGCTACTTTAAAAGTTCTGGAGAAAAAGACGCTTCAGGATTTGATTGATGGTAACATCGAAAACATGTCTTTTTAACCTATCCCGACGAAGCCCTTTTTACCACGGACTTACCGAAACGGTTTTTTACCTCATCGATTGCCTTATACAAATCAGTTTTCTTTTCGGCATCGCTAAACATATTCGTTTGAATCGCGTTGCCGGTGAGATCCGATAAACGGACTCCTAACAGCCTGATGGGCACTCCTTTTTTATGCAGCTTCGTAAAAAGATCCCGAACTATTGGAATAATTTCATCATCCGCACTTGTGTAAGGTATAGAGATTTGCCTGCTGGTAGTCTCAAAATCCGGGTATCTGATTTTAACTGCAATACAACCAGCTACCTTTTCATCTTGCCTTAATTCAAAACATATTTTTTCAGTTAGGCGAATCAGTTCTGAACGTAAGAACACCAAGTCAGCTATATTCTCGTTAAATGTGTTTTCCGAAGAAATAGATTTCGCTTCGTGGTATGGCGTAACCTCTCCTAGATGTATACCCTGGCTTTTAAGCCATAGATCCGGACCAAATTTCCCAAGTCGCGCTTCGAGTACCGACTCCCCGGCGTCAAATACATCTTTAATGGTGTGGATATTCATATCTGCAAGCACTAACTTGGTTTGTCTCCCTACCCCGGGAATATCTGCCGCTGCGAGTGGTCCAAGAAATGTTTTTTCTTTCCCGTAAGGTACATGCAGGTAACCATTCGGTTTTGCTTGGTTAGTGGCCATCTTTGCCATCATTTTGTTAGAAGCTAAACCAAAAGAAATAGGAAGCCCGGTTTCCTCCATGATCTTTTTTCGAAGGGCGATAGTCCATTCCAGTGGCTTGAAAAATTTGTCCATACCGGTAAGATCCACATAAAATTCATCGATGGATGCTTTTTCAAAAAGAGGTGCGGCATCTGCAATTATCTTGGTAACGAGCCGACTGTACCGACTGTATTCCGGGTAATTACCCTTAAGAAAAATTCCCTGTGGGCAAAGCAGGCGCGCTTTTGATGAAGGCATAGCCGAATGAACGCCAAATTTACGTGCCTCGTAATTGCACGTACTTACGACACCCCTTTCGCTGCCTCCGACAATCACCGGAAGTCCTTTCAGCTCTGGCCGGGTGAGTAATTCAACAGAAACGAAGAACGAATCGAGGTCAAAATGAGCGATTATGCGTTGCTGAGTATTCACACTTCAAAAGTACTAAAATTTCCCGCCAGGTACATTCATCACATGTAGTCCTGCATTGAAAAGCAATTTAGGATAGACGAGTTTCGTGGCCTGGTAAAGGCCTTTAAGGATATCCATTACCCATAAATATCCAACAGGCCGTCGGGCACTTCGATGTATATTTTCCGGTTCTTCTTATCAAGTTTAAGCAGGCTATCCTGGTGCACAGGAATAAGTGCCTCATTTCCTCTATACAAGATTGTACATAATACCTGGTGCGGCTGTTCAATTACTTCAATGATCTCCCCGAGATCAGTATCGCCGTCTATAATATGAAAGCCGAGTAAGGCTATAGGAGCGGCTTTAGCAGCAAACTTATTAAAATCTTCTTCAGCCATCCATACCTCCCGGGGTGTAAGTTTGCGTGCGACCTCCATGGTCTCAATCCCCTCAAGTTTAAGTATCGTTTCTGTCTCGCTTCGGATTTTTGTTGCTTGTATAAAGTAAGGAAGGAAGCTATCTTTTTTATCTTCGAGAAAGATCGCGTCAAGGCCTTTCAAAGATGTTTTTTTTCCCAGACTGTGCTGGAGGATTAATTCACCGTTAAGCCCCGTACTTGCCGCTAATTTTCCTATTTTGAAATACTGATTCATTTTTTTAATTTGAGCCATGCTTACTATGACTCTGGGAATTAATGTTAAGTTTTGTTGAGAATTAGGATTTACCATTAATACCCTCGAATATTATGGCGGCACCCTGCCCCACTCCCACACACATTGTAGCGAGGCCATACCGGGCACGCCGTTTTTGCATTTCGTGCAGTAAAGTTGTGGAAATACGAATCCCACTGCATCCCAGCGGATGACCTAATGCAATTGCCCCCCCATTAACGTTTACGATAGAAGGATCTAGTTTCAAATCTTTTATGCATGCCAGGCTTTGTGAGGCAAAAGCCTCATTTAATTCTACCAGGTCAAGATCATTGATTCCGATTCCCGCGCGTCGCAATGCTTTTTCGGTTGCGGGAACCGGGCCAATCCCCATAATTGACGGATCTACACCAGCAACGGCCATGCTTACCACTCGGGCCATTGGCTTTAAATTAAACTTTTTTACCGCCTCCTCACTCGCTATTAACATAGCTGCTGCCCCGTCGTTGATACCACTACTGTTACCCGCAGTAACGCTGCCACCTTCTTTAAATGCAGGTTTAAGGGATGAGAGCTTTTCCAGCGATGACATTCTTGGATGTTCGTCTTTGTCAAAAAGAGTGTCTTCTTTTCCTTTCTTAATTTGTATGGGAACGACTTCGGCTTGGAATCGTTGGCTTGCTTCAGCTTTAAAATATTTTCCCTGGCTCTCAAATGCAAACCTATCCTGATCTTCCCGCGCGATCTTCCATTGCCCGGCTACGTTCTCTGCGGTTTCCCCCATCGTATGAGGGTAGTACAGATCGCTTAGTTTTTCATTGACAAAACGCCAACCCATAGTCGTATCAAATACCTGTGCCTGCCTGTCGAATGCAGTCGGCGCTTTCGGTATAACGAAGGGCGCGCGGCTCATACTTTCCACTCCACAGGCAATCATCAATTCTGCATCACCACACATGATCATTCGCGTACTATCCATTATTGCCTGCAGTCCGCTTGCACACAACCTGTTCACCGTATTCCCCGCTACCGTAACCGGAAGCCCGGCCAGTAGCGCAGCCATCCTGGCAACGTTACGGTTATCTTCCCCGCTTTGATTTGCAGCTCCTGCAATTACATCTTCGATTGAATTTATATCTATTGAAACATTTCTATCCACTAGCGACTTTATTACATGAGCAAGAAGATCATCAGGCCTGACGGTGCTCAACGCGCCTCCGTAACTTCCTATCGGCGTCCTTACACAGTCAATTATATATGCCGCCGAATATTTTTGGTCAGTCATCTTAATCTTATTTATATCTCGATAGATTTCCGTTTCTACTTCAATCCAGAATCTCTTTTATAACGCAAGATAAGATTTAAACAGCGCAGCAGCCACGGCTGATTAACAGCTCGTATGGGGCCGTTTTTGTATCTTCGTGTTTATGTCAGTTAAGGAAAATATCCGTGAATACAGTCTTCCCGGGTTAAAAGAATATTTTGAATCCATCGGCGATAAAAAATTTCGTGCTATCCAGGCGTACGAATGGCTATGGAAGAAAAATGCACGCAGTTTCGAAGAAATGAGCAATCTATCATTGGATCTTCGTAAGAGGCTGGCTGAACAATTTGAGTTCAATGCCATAACTGTAGATGCCACCCAACATAGTAGCGATGGGACGTTAAAATCTCGTTTTAAAACATTCGACGGACATTTATTAGAAGGTGTGATTATTCCGACCGAGAAAAGAAACACGGCCTGTGTATCCTCCCAGATTGGCTGTAGCCTTGCTTGTAAATTTTGTGCGACCGGACTTATGGAAAGAAAACGTAATCTTC
>JANXYS010000426.1 GCA_025355935.1 Chitinophagales bacterium
TACCAGAGATGGAAGGGCCAGAAGAACCTTCTCGGCTTTTGTAATAGGAATGGTAAATCGTTTCCTGATACTTGTACTGTCATCCGTGTCCAGCTCAATAACTATTTCATGAAGTGCAGATTGAAGATGATCGTTAAAAGAATTTATCCGGTTGCCGTAACCTTCCGTACCTTCTAGTATGTCCTTTGAAAATTCAGTTCCAAAATTCAAAACAACGTTTTTTCCAAATGACCTGAAAGAATTATAGTTGAAGCCACAAGGGAGTATGGTAAGATCGATATCATCGTCCCAGCTACTGATTGCTAAACGGGCTGTCCCTTTTTTTAAGGGCCTCAAATGCCACTCATTAGTGCATCTGCCTTCACTGAATATAAGCACCACGCCCTTTTTTCGAAAGATTTCTTTGCAGGCATCGAAGGTCGTATAATTGTGATCCAGGTTTTCAACTCCTTCACTTGTTCTATAAACCGGGAGCATGTGCAAAGATTTTAAAAGGTAGGCAACAAGTGGATTCTTGAACGCATCGCCACGTGCGAGTGAATGAATTGGTTGATGAAACAAAGTCGACAATATAATTGCATCCAGGAAAGAGTTGGGATGATTGCTGGCAATTAGAAGTGGGCCCGAATGGGACAAAACTTCTTTGTGGTTGAGATAAATTTTTCTGCAGAATATCCACAGAAAAAATCTCGCAGATATTTTTAAGAACCGGTACAGCAAGATTAGGGTTTTAGTGAATATACAAAAGGATTCTTAGTGCAGTTGCAGAACGCTTCACAGCCATTAATTTAGTTGCGGATCAGTAGGGAAATGTGCCATCATGGGGTAGTTCCCTCCTAGTTCATGGAGACAGGCTTTCCAGATATCAGGGGGAGAGGTATCAAAAATAATTCTTGAGGTACCCTTCACCGTTAGCCATGATTTTTCTGTTATTTCATTATCGAGTTGGTTGGTTGTCCAGCCGCTATAGCCTAGAAAAAATTTTATCTTCGAGGATTCGATTTGTTTGCTTTTAATAAGATGTTTTAAAGTCTCAAAATCGCCGCCCCAGAAAATGTTGTCGCCAATTTTTTGGCAATCGTCAAAGAATTGGGGGTACTGGTGGATGTAATGCAGGGTATCCATCTGCACGGGCCCTCCCGTGTAAACCGGAAATTCGATGTCTTCCAGCTCAGGCACTAACTCATCGAGTGTCTTTTCATAAACTTTGTTAAGTACAAATCCGAAACTCCCTTCTTCGGGTGTATGGCGACACATAAGTACTACCGTTCTCATGAAATTAGGATCCTTAAGAAATGGTTCAGCAATTAATAACGTTCCGGTTTGAGGTGCTTCCATATTTCTAAAATAATAAATTTTAAGCCAATTATTAGAAAATAACCGTGGAGATACAAAAAGGGTAGCACATAGCCGCGGAAGAGCTTCGACTTCAGGTAGTATTTAGCGCAATTATGGCGTTAATTAAAAACAAAAAAAACACATAAAAATTTTTGATCACCTCTTCCTTCGATACATTTGCAGGGGTTGCCCTTTCTCACTGACCTTCATATGCATGAAAAGAATTTTCCCTATTATCACCGTTTTGATTTCGCTTAGTCTGGTTGGATTGATATTTTTCCAATTTTTGTGGATCACAAGCGCGAAAAAGATTCAGGAAGAACAATTACGTGATAATGTAAGCCAGGCGGGTGGTGAGGCTGCCTTGAAATTAATGGAAGACAATAATTTCTTTCCTAGGCAGAAAAAAAGTGACCTCCTTTTTCCTTCAGATAAACTGCAGCTTGAATTTGTAAAGCCTTCTGTTATCCAACGTTTTTCCAAAGAGGAAATTAAAGGCATAATCAGAAATTCATTCGATCGCCATGCTCTCGTTAACATTCCTTTTGAATTTGCGGTAACTGAGAACTCTCTTACCGGTGAGCAACTTGAGACCGAAAATTTTTTTCGTTATTATGCCGATTCCGCTAATAATATTAACCATGCAATTTTATTGCAGGGAGCTAGTGGGAGTAATTTAGAAAATCTGGCAAAAGAAGAGTGGCTAATGATCATTGTCCCGCATCAAAGTTCTATCGTTTTGCAGGAAATCAGGTGGTTTATTTTAGGGGCGATATTTTTCACGTTAATCATCACCACTTCATTTTTTGTTACAATACGCACGTTGCTGCGCCAAAAAAAGTTGAGTGAGATCAAATCCGATTTTATCAATAACATGACGCATGAGTTCAAAACTCCTCTCGCTACAATATCACTTGCGGTTGACGCCCTAAAAAATGAGAAGGTGGTCGGAAACAAAGAAAAAACGAACTATTTCACTGGCATCATTAAGGAGGAAAATAAAAGGATGAATAAGCAGGTGGAAACTATACTCCAGGCGGCTTTACTTGATAAGCAGGAGGTTCAACTGAATTTACAAAAGCTGTCTGCACATTCACTTATTACCGCAGCACTTAATAATATAGCTCTTCCCATTGAAGAAAAGAAAGGATTGCTTACCGTGCGTTTAGAGGCCACCAGGGATACAATCATGGCTGACGAAGTACATTTTATTAATTTCGTAAATAACCTCCTTGATAACGCTGTCAAATACTCGAGTAACAGCCCTGAGATAACGCTTGTAACCTCAAATGTTGGCAATCAATTTAGAGTTCGTATCGAAGACAACGGGATAGGAATGAACAAGGAAACGGTAAACAGGATATTTGAGAAATTTTATCGCGCCCATACAGGAAATGTTCATAATGTGAAAGGATTTGGACTGGGCTTAAGTTATGTAAAAACGATGGTGCAGGCTCACCGGGGAACTATAAAGGCTGAAAGTACTCTTGGGCAGGGTAGTGCATTTATCATTACCGTTCCGCTCTCTAAATAACTTTCGCTATGAAGCTGGTTACTCTAAGCATTCCGCCCTTAGTTACGATATCCACACTTATCAACATCTTTCCACACATTATTAACACGAGTTAGCTCAAATAATAGCCCATAATCAGCGTCAAGTGAATTCTCGGTGTGTGGAAAAAAATGTTTTTTCAAAAATGTGTGACTAAGTGGGAAAAAGTGTTATTTTGTGTGAATAATACTTACTTAACAACTTTTCCCCTTCATGATCAGCTTTTTAGGCGAATATGAATCTACTGTGGATGCAAAAGGAAGATTTCTTTTGCCGGCCGGCTTTAAAAAGCAGCTGCCACCAAACAGTAACTCTCCATTTGTCATAAATCGCGGTTTCGAAAAATGTCTTACACTTTATCCTCTGCAAGTATGGACTCCAATTTTTGAAAACATCAGCCATTTAAACGATTTTGATCCCAAAGTTAGAGAATTCCGACGCTACTTTTTAAACGGTGCAACACAGGTAGATCTGGATAGTGCCGGCCGTATTCTTCTCCCAAAAAACTTAATTGAGCATGCTTCACTCGACAAGGATATTGTATTGGTGTCGGCTGTCGATAAAATTGAGATATGGGATTTAGTTAAATACAAACAGTTCTTTGATTCATTCACGGCTGAATCGTTCAGTACTCTCGCAAATGAGGTAATGAACGTTAAAGTGTTACCCTATCCGGGATAATGGACAGGAATACTGATACGCCTGGTAACGATTTTCCCGAAACTTCGGGAAATTATCACGTATCAGTGATGCTAAAGGAAGCAGTTGATTTGCTGAACATTGTGCCGGAGGGTACTTACGTAGACTGCACTTTTGGTGGTGGAGGCCACAGCAGGGAAATTCTTTCAAGGCTGGGTAAGGATGGAAAGCTGCTTGTTTTTGACCAGGATGCCGATGCAAAAAGAAATGTACCTGATGGGGATGACCGGGTCGTATTTATTCCCCAAAATTTCAGGCACCTGCAACGGTTTCTACGGTTGCATAAAAGTATCCCGGTTGATGGGATACTCGCGGATCTTGGTGTATCAAGTCACCAGTTCGATGAAGCTGGCCGTGGATTTTCAACCAGGTTTGATGCAGCGCTTGATATGAGAATGGATACAAAGCAAGCAATCACAGCAGCGAGTGTACTTCAGAGTTTTACTGAACTACAATTGCACAAGATGTTTGAAAAGTATGGAGAGGTAACGAATGCAAAAACACTGGCCAGAACTATCACTGAACAGAGGACAATAGCTCCTTTAACAACGATTAGCAGGCTCAAGCAATCTCTTCAGCAAATAGTAAAGGGGAATCCAAATAAATATTTTGCACAGGTATTTCAGGCTTTGAGAATTGAGGTTAACGATGAGATGGGTTCGCTAAAAGAAATGCTTTTACAATCAGTTGAGGTTTTGAAGCCAGGAGGAAGAATTGCGGTTATAAGCTTTCATTCCCTGGAAGACCGGATGGTGAAGAATTTTTTTAAAAAGGGAAGTTTTGAAGAGCCGGATGTAGATGATGTTTATGGCCATAAAGCTGAAAGTCCATTAAACATTATATCGAAAAAGCCGATCACAGCCAGTAACCAGGAAATAAAGGAAAATTCAAGATCAAGAAGCGCAAAACTTAGGATTGCTGAAAAAAAATAATGACCGAAGAACAAATATATCCCATCCCCATACCAGCGGGCAAAACTGAATGGAAGAAATTTTTCACCTACAAATGGGTGGTAAAAAATATTCCCTTTTTTCTTTTCCTGTCTGCCTTGGCAGTTTTATATATCTATAATGGCCACCATGCTGATAAACTTATTCGCAAGATATCAGTAAGCGAGAAAAATATCAAAGAGCTGGAGTATGAATATAAATCGATTAAAAGTGAGGTCATATACCGAAGCAAGGCAAGTGAATTGGTGAAAGCTGTGGAGCCCTTAGGTTTAAAAGAAACTACAAGGCCACCAGTAGTTTTAATTGATGCTTTAGAAAGCAAATAGTCACTGAACATATAAATCGGCGAGAGGGGAATGGAAATAAAAAAAGACATATTATGGAGAGTGTATGTATGCTTTATCAGCATAGCTATCCTATGTGTGTTTGTTTTAGGTAGGGCAGTCTACATCCAACAGGTTCAAGGAAGTTTTTGGCGCAGTATGGGAGACAGCCTGCATCTTAAATATTTGCCAATTGACGCAGAACGGGGAAGTATTTACAGCGAGGATGGAAATATGCTGAGTACGTCGGTTCCCATTTTTGATGTATATGTTGATTTTGGTGCGGATGGCCTTCGTGAAAAACAAGGCAGGAGATTTAAGGATAATATTGATTCGTTAAGCATCCGCCTTGCAAATTTATTCACCGACCGTACTTCCGATCAATACAAGAAAGACTTAAAACTGGCTTTTAGTAACAAGGAACGGTATTATCCACTTAAGAAAAAAATCACATTTGATCAATATAAGGAACTGCGAAATTTCCCTTTGGTAAGACAGGGAAGAAACAAAAGCGGTTTTATAGTTGATCCAAGGGACAAACGCATTAACCCATACGTTCTTATGGCGAACAGGACCATCGGCGTTTCCAGACCTGATCCAAAACAAAATGTAGGACTTGAACTGACGTATGACAGCCTTTTAAGAGGAACTATCGGGCAACGCCTTATGCGGTATGCCGCCGGAAGTTATATGCCGGTAGAAGGCGCAGAACTTGACCCGGTTAATGGAAAAGACATTGTTACAACCATTGATACCTACATGCAGGACGTTGCTGAAAATGCCCTCATGAAAATGCTTGTAAATAATAATTCTCTGCATGGAACGGCTATTGTTATGGAAACGGCTACTGGCAAGATAAAGGCAATTGCAAACCTTGGTAAGCAGCAAGACGGAAGCTACATAGAAGATCTCAATTATGGTATTGGTAAGGCAACTGAACCCGGTTCAATTTTTAAGCTGGCGACACTATTAAGTTTATTTGAAGATAAATATGCTACCCCCAACAGCATAGTAGACTGTAATGGCGGGGTTCAATATTTTTCTGGACTCCGTATCAAAGATTCTCACCTTGGCGCGGGAAAAATCACAGTAAAGAAAGCTTTTTTCACAAGTAGTAATGTTGCCTTCGCAACATTAGCGGATCAGTATTACGGCAATCAGCCTAAAAAATTTACTGATCATTTAGAATTCTTTAGGTTAAATCGTCAAACGGGGGTGGATATAGTAGCCGCAAGTGCCAAACCTACCATAAAGACAAAGGAAAAAAACCGGAGCTGGTCCAAAACTACCATTCCCTTTATGGCTCATGGTTATGAGGAATTAGTCACCCCACTTCATATGCTAATGCTGTACAACGCTGTTGCCAATAACGGTAAGATGATGAAGCCTTACCTGGTAAGTGCAATACGAGATTACGGGGTTGATATAAAAAAGATAGAACCCGAGGTTTTAATTGAAAAAATCTGCAGTGATTCATCACTGCA
>JANXYS010000436.1 GCA_025355935.1 Chitinophagales bacterium
TTTAACCGTCTAATAACACATAACAAAAACGGGCCAATGGCCCGTTTTATTTTAATTTGTAAAAAATTAAGTTTCCTTTAGTCTTCTGTCTCAGCTGCTGCAATGTTAATAGAAGTTTCCGCTACCTGGCTAAGTGTGGCATCGGCTTCCTTTTCTTCTTCGAGAGTCTGCTGCAAAAGTCCGGCAGCTTCCTCTTCGCCTAAAATTTTTGCAAATGCGCAAAGTGTTCCGTAGGTTGCAATTTCATAATGTTCAACTTTTTGACCCGCTAGTATTATTCCAGCATCTCTTACAACTCCTAATTCCGTTTCTTCCATTATACCTTCAGATTCCTTGAGTAGGCCTTCCATTGCATCACATTTCTTTGCGCGGGCTGGTTTTTCTATAAGCTGAAATACCTGCTCCAAGCGGGTTACCTGGTTTTTTGTTACCTCAAGATGGTCAGTCAAGGCGGATCTCAGTTCATCAGAGGTTGCATTTTTTATCATTTTAGGAATCGCCTTCGTAAGTGCTTTTTCAGCCCAATAAATATCTTTTAATGAATCTTCGAACAAACTGTTTAAGCCTTTGGCAGCATCGGAAGAGGCTTTAATTTTTCCATCGGCCGAAGGAGAGGAGCTCTTACCATTTTGAGCTGCCGATTGCGCGGCTGACTTTTTTGGCGCAGCCTTTTTTTGAGGCGCTGATTTCGTAGCTGTAGAGTTGCTACTCGTTTTTGTTTTCATGTTTATTATTTAGGTGATTGTTTGTATGACACTTAATGACGTTAAAATAATATGCCACAACATTATTCGTCAAAAGGATTTTTGCTAAACTTCTCGATCTCGTACTAAATCCCTTATAAAATCAATATCTCTTTAATATAGAAATTTATTTTCCTTATTTGCAATTGGGAATACATTTCTAAATCGTGGTATATATTCCACAAGGAATGTATCCCGCGCAGATATAATGAAGTTCAACGGCACTTGCTAACAGAACGAAAATGAGTATTGCAATGAATAATCAACGATCGTAAATCAGCGCTGGTCTAAAGAAGTGAGATGGTCTGAAGATTGCGACTAACTATGGAAACAAGGGTATGAAACGAGATGGTGCAAATAAAAGTCTATGGCAGGAAAATGAAACCTATGTTCCCTCTGTTGTAGCTGTAACACAAGAACAATATGATGTAATCATCGTCGGCGGGGGAATAACGGGGATGATTACTGCGCTTACGTTGCAGGAAAGCGGAAAGAAATGTCTTGTCGCAGAAGCGCGCAGTTTGGGATTTGGAACAACATCTGGGACTACTGCTCATCTTAATACTTTTATGGATAGTACTTACCCCGAAATAGAAAAGAATTTCAGCAAGAAGGATGCGGCTATTATTTGCTCGGAAAGCAAAGAAGCCATATCCCTGATTGCAAATAATGTATCGCGGTTCAACCTTGATTGCGGGTTCAGCAGCAAAGATGGTTTCTTGTTTTCAAAAAATGAAGAACAAAGCAAGGTGCTTGATGAAATATATGAAGCATCCCTGAGAGCAGGGTGTGAAGTAAACTATACAGATGAATTACCCATAACAACAAAATACGAAAAAGTGGTTGTCTTCAGGCATCAAGCGCAGTTTGAACCTATAGCCTACCTGTATGGAATCACCAAGGCCTTTGAAGCTTGTGGAGGAAAGATTATAGAAGATTGCAGAGTTACAGGTTTTAAAGGGTCTGAAGATTTAGAGATCGAGACCTCTAAAGGCATCTTAAAAAGTAAGAACCTGGTTTATGCAACTCATGTTCCTCCGGGAGTCAATCTTCTTCATTTTCGTTGCGCTCCTTACCGCAGTTATGTACTAGCCGTGGAACTCGCAAACAACGCGTACCCTGATGCCTTAATTTATGATATGGAAAAGCCTTATCACTATTACAGAACGCAGGATGTCAACGGCAAAAGATATTTAATTGCTGGAGGCGAAGACCATAAGACCGCTCATGAGGAAAACACGCGTGCTTGTTTTACTCAACTAGAGGCACATCTCCGGCAGCTTTTCGAGGTTAAAGAGGTTGGTTACAAATGGTCTTCACAGTTCTATCAGCCAGTGGACGGACTGCCTTATATAGGGCACCTTCCAGGAAATCCTTCGAACGTTTTTACAGCAACAGGGTACAACGGTGATGGAATGGTATATAGCCATATTGCTGCAAAGGTTCTAAAAGACTGTATAAACGGAATATCAAATGAGCTCACAGAATTACTAGATCCCAATCGTATTAAACCAGTAGCTGGGTTTAGTGACTTTGTTAAAGAAGCTGCAGATGTGGTAGGGAACTTTACCGCTGGCATCTTTGATAAAAATAAAATAACAACCCTCGCAGAACTTGCTCCGGGTGAAGCAAGTATGATCAAATATGATGGCGAGTCTATGGCCATATATAAGGATGAAGGCGGTGTACTGCATGCCGTGAATCCCGCATGCACACATATAAATTGTAAAGTAAGCTTTAATAATACTGAACAGTCCTGGGATTGTCCATGTCACGGAGCACGCTATGACATCAATGGGCAAATGCTAAATGGGCCCGCCCGGAAAGATTTGAAGAGGTTTGACC
>JANXYS010000458.1 GCA_025355935.1 Chitinophagales bacterium
CTTTTGAAAGGATAAGGAAGAACCCTCACTCAAAAAGTAAGTATAAAACGTTTACAAACTTCAAACCGGCATATTGATTCCTTAACTTAATGACATTGCCCTTTAGGGACGAAATATTGGTTGCTCACGGCCAGATAAAGAAGATGCGCCTCTAAGTCATTTATTGGCTTCGCTGCCTGTTTCTGTTTTTTTTGCTCGCCCAAAAAAATACAAGAAAAAGGGCGCCCCAGGCTGATATACAGCCCACTCAAGGTATGCATGAAAAAGCCCCTCTGAGTGGAGGGGCTAACATTATGTTTTAAGAAATCTATTTCAAATTATGATATACTTTTTGTACATCCTCATCCTGTTCAAGTTTATCTACTAATTTTAAAACCTCGTTCGCCCCCTCTTCATCTAATTCCACCGTCGTGGTCGGTATGCGGGTAAGTTCGGCAGTTATTACTTCAAGTTTCTTTTCGTCAAGTGCCTTACTCATGTTTCCGTATTCTGTAAAAGCCGTTCGGATTACAATGTTACCCTCTGCATCTTCGCCAATTTCTTCAAGCCCGAAATCAATCAGTTCCAGCTCCAGGTCGTCCACGTTGAGGCCGGTCCCTTTTATCTTAAACTCACTCATGTGATTAAACCCAAAACCTACACTTCCGCTTGTACCCAGTGAACCATGGCCCTTCGTGAAATGCATCCGCACGTTAGCTACAGTACGGGTAGGATTATCAGTAGCAGTTTCAACCATCACCGCTACACCATGTGGAGCGTATCCCTCATACAAAATCTCTTCATAGTTGCTGGTATCTTTTCCCATGGCTCTTTTAATAGCAGCCTCCACCCTGTCTTTTGGCATTCCGCAGGCGCGGGCATTAAGGTAACACCTGCGGAGTGCAGGGTTATTATCCGGGTCTGGCCCACTTGATTTTACCGCTATGGCTATTTCTTTTCCGATACGGGTAAAGTTCTTTGCCATCTTATCCCAGCGGGCAAACATGGCACTCTTTCTTACTTCAAATATCCGTCCCATTTATAAAACAATTTGGTTGATAATGTTATCCCGCATTAGCTGCCTTCCTGTATTAACCGGGCTGCAAATTTAAGGAAATCCTTGTGTGTTACGAACAGTGTGCCCTGCTACAATGTCGAAAAGCAATGCTTCCGACGGCTAAATTTTAAAACAGCACATTTCATTTCAAAGACATAGGTTAGGCTTTCTAATTATCTTCGGGGCATGGAGCATAGTTTTACTTATCAAAGGTTATATAATTTTTGTTCTTCAGTTTTCACCGCAATGGGTTGTTCTGACGGAGATGCCGAAACTGCAGCACGTTCTCTTTTGAGTGCCGACCTTCGGGGAGTGGATAGTCATGGTGTTGCCCGGTTAAGCGGGTATGTGAGATTGTGGGATGCATCACGCGTTAATGCCCGGCCTGATATAAAAATTATCCATGAAACGCCAAGTACAGCAGTTGTCGATGGCGGAAGTGGATTAGGGCTTGTCGTTGCTCCCTATTCAATGAAAGTAGCTATAGATAAAGCAAAGCTTGTGGGTACCGGGTGGGTGAGTGTTCAAAATAGCAATCATTTTGGTATCGCCGGATACCACGCCATGATGGCCCTGCAGGAAGATATGATCGGTATAGCTATGACCAATGCCTCTGCGCTCGTTGCGCCTACCTTCAGTACAGAAAAATTATTAGGTACTAACCCGATTGCAGTTGCTATCCCTGCCGGAAAACAAGCTCCCTTTGTAGCAGATTTCGCTACAACAACTGCGGCAAACGGGAAACTTGAAATGCTTCAGCGAAAAAATGAACCGGCTCCGGAAGGATGGGTTCAAACGCGTACCGGTGCTGCCAGCACTAACCCAAATGAATTAAAGCAGGGAGGTGCACTACTACCCCTTGGAGGTGATCGTGAGCATGGAAGCCATAAAGGCTATATGCTTGGAAGTATTGTCGATATTTTTTCAGCGGTACTAAGCGGCGCTAATTACGGTCCCTGGGTTCCACCTTTTCCAGCCTATATTCCGATGCCTGAAAACATGCCGGGAAAAGGCATTGGCCATTTTTTTGGCGCCATGCGTATCGATGCTTTCCGCACAGCGGATGAATTTAAGGTACATATGGATAAATGGATCAGCCGTTTTCGTT
>JANXYS010000487.1 GCA_025355935.1 Chitinophagales bacterium
AGTATTTTGAAGATATTTTCAGGGAGCCGTTAGTTCGATGATTATGTAATGAATCAGTGTTGAATGGTTTTTCAGGCACTGCATTTATACAATGTGAAAAAAGAAATTTAAATGAATGCATGTCAGCTTGCTTCATTATCATATTGGAGAGGTGGTTTCAGCTTACAAAGTTATAAGCAAGTATAAAACGCACGAGGTGCTAATTTATTTCGATTGTGCAAATAAATTTTTGCCACCCGGGGAGTTCCTGTTTTGCCGTTATAATTTCCTCAGGTTTAATTTTATTGGAGCAGAGCTTCCCCAGGGTGTGAGTTTCAAAAGGGGAAGTGCCTTACTTGCAAAGCGCCACTGACGGTTTAAGAAATTAAATTCAGGAAGCACCGATGGCTGGTTTAAATTAATTGTAATCTTACTATAATCTTCGTTAACACTCCAGGTACCGGAATAGGTATTTCCATTTTTCTCTGCTGTCGCCGGGCCATTAGTTAAAGTAGCTTTTAATAACCTAAACGTGTAACCGGTATATTGTGAAGTTAAATCGGCGGTACTATCACTGGCTAGGTCAACAACAAAATTACTGTTGAGGTAATTAGTTTCAAAATAATCCTGCGCTTTTTGTTCCAGCGCCTTCTTCACACAACTGCTTAATATTAATATAACTGCAGATAAAACAACTGCAATAATATACCTCTTGCTAAAAAATGATTCCTGGAAGTTGTGTCTATGCAAAGTCATAAATGGCTGCGTACTTTTTAAAGGCATAATCTAAAAAAAAACTGCTATCCAGCCCGGTGCCGGTAGCTCGTTCACATAATTGGTTCGAATGATAATAACGGCCGTACCTGTAGATATGTTGTTGTAACCAATTTAATACAGGTAAATTGTTCCCACCCTGAAGTTCTTTCTCCATAGACGGATTTCCAGCATCAATAGCTGCATAGAATTGGGCTGCATATAAACTTCCGATGCTGTAAGTGGGAAAATAGCCAAAGCTGCCGTGACTCCAATGAACGTCTTGCAAGCAGCCCCGCCTGTCATCAGGAACTTTAACCGCAAGGTAGTCCTGGTACAATTCTGACCAGATCACCGGAATATCTTTACATTTCAGACTTCCGGAGATAAGTCCTTTTTCAATTTCATATCGGATCATTACGTGCGAATGATAGCTTATTTCGTCAGCTTCCGTTCGGATCAGGGAGGGAGATACCCGGTTAATTCCTTTATAAAATTGATTTACACTCACCCTTTTTAGCTGTGCAGGAAAATATTCCTGTAACGTAGGATAATTGTTTTCCCAGAACGCCAGTCCGCGGCCAATGTTATTTTCCCATAACCGGCTCTGGCTTTCATGAATGCTTAAACTGCAATACTCTCCGAGTGGCATTCCATATTGGTCATTAGGTAACCCCTGTTCGTATAGTCCATGGCCGGCTTCATGAATGCAGCTCCATAAAATATTTCCAAGATCTTCTTCGTCCACCCTCGTGGTTAACCTAACATCACTACTACTGAAACTGGTAGTGAAAGGGTGTTCACTAATGTCTTGCCGTCCGCCCTCAAAATCAAAATTCATTTGTTTCAGTATTTTCAATCCAAAATCCCACTGTTGTTGTTTGCTGAAGTGTTGTTGCAGGAAAGAGTTATCTACTTGTTTACAACTCTGAATCTTTCTATAAAGTTCGAGTAAAGGAACTTTAAGATCTGTAAATAGTTTATCAGTAGTTAAAACCGTTAGACCCTTGTCATACTCATTTAACAAAGCATCGTAAGGGTGATCAGTGTAGCCGATTAAATCAGCTTCCTGCCTTTTTAATTCAATTATTTCATCAAGAGGTGATTCAAAGATTGCAAATGAGTTGCTTCGACGTGCGGCTATCCAGGCATGGAAACTTCTGTTTACAGTTTCACTCATCTTTCGAACAAAAGCCGCAGGCAGCTTTTTACTTTTTGTAAAGTCTTCCAGGGTTAATTGAACATTTTTCTTTTCTGTATCCGAAAGATGGCCCTGCAATATTAGTTCATGTAGCAAATCGCCTGTACGCGCGTCAGTAAATTCTTCATGGGCTATTTCTGCTAGTGTTGCTAATTGTCTTCCCCTCGCTTCCCTGCCGTTCGTCGGCATATAGGTTTCCTGATCCCATTGTAATACCGCGCCTGAATATTTTATATCCGCAATTCTTTTCATCAAGAATTCGTAGTCTGCATATTTATATTCCGCCATAATAATTTAATAAATTGCCAGCTAAATGAAATATGATAGGTGTGGATTGGTATTCGAGCTTCCACTCTATTATTAGTTTAACTTTATCTGATAAAATGCCGGCAATGAAAATTGAAGATATATTAAAAGTTCTGGAAAATTTTGCATCACCATCCTTGCAGGAGGATTATGATAATGCCGGGCTAATTACTGGTAACTCGCAATGGGAATGTACCGGGGTCCTTGTATCGCTCGATGCTACAGAACGTGTATTGGAAGAAGCAGCTCAACAAAAATGCAACCTCGTTATTTCCCATCATCCAATTATTTTCAAAGGTTTGAAGAAAATCAACGGGAACAATTATGTTGAACGAACGGTTATATATGCCATTAAAAACGACATCGCTGTTTACGCAATACACACCAACCTGGATAATATACTCGAAGGAGTAAATGAGAGGATAGCCGCGCAATTAGGACTGATAAGGACACGCATTTTAAAACCTAAATCGTCACTACTTCGTAAGCTTGCAGTTTTCGTACCGGGAGATCAACACGAGCAGCTGCTAGAAGAGCTATTTTTGGCAGGGGCGGGAAATATTGGCAAGTACCGTGAGTGTAGTTTCAGGCTGGAGGGCATTGGCTCATTCACCCCTGGGGATGGAAGCAAACCATATTCAGGGGAAATAAACAAGAGGTCAATCGAAAATGAAGTGAAAATTGAAGTGATCTATCCTTATTGGAAAGAAAGCCAGATACTGTCAGCTATGTTTAAAAACCATCCTTATGAGGAAGTTGCCCACGATATTTACATTCTTCAAAACAGTTATCAAGAAACAGGGAGTGGACTTATTGGCGAACTTAAAACAAGTATCTCTGAAAACGAACTGCTTTCTCTTCTCCAGGTAAGGTTTGGTACTTCATGTATCAAGCATACCAAATTACGCGGCAAAATGGTAAAAAATATTGCTTTGTGTGGAGGTGCCGGAAGTTCTCTACTTGCAAATGCAATTAACTTAAAAGCGGATGTTTATATAACTTCTGATTTAAAATATCATGAATATTTTGACGCGGATAGCAGGCTTCTCCTTGCTGACATTGGCCACTACGAGAGCGAGCAATTTACAGTTGACCTGTTATTTGATCTTTTGAGGCAAAAATTCCTTAACTTTGCCGTCCTGAAAACGAGTGTACAAACTAATCCAGTGTATTATTTTACCAGTTAGGTAAGTAGATACTGGTCAAACCGTCAGCCGAGCCGCACGGTCGTTTGTATGTTTGGAACCAACTTAAAAATAAATTATACTATGGCTTCTGTAAAAGAATTTTCTGTTGAAGAAAAATTAACTTCCCTGGTTCGCCTGCAAAAAATTGATAGTAAACTGGATGAAATCCAGATTTTGAAAGGTGAACTTCCAATGGAAGTAAAGGATCTGGAAGATGAAATCGAAGGCCTTCATGCAAGACAAACCAGGGTTGAAGAAGAAATTAATGGTATTACTGAATTTATTCAGCAGAAGAAGGATGGTATCGCTGAGGCGCAGGGGTTGATAAAAAAATACGAAAAGCAGAGTGAGAATGTAAAGAATAATCGCGAGTTTGAGGCAATTAATAAAGAAATTGAGATGCAGCAGCTTGAAGAAAAACTTTGCGAAAAACATATCAAAGATGCAACAGAAGAAATAGCCGATAAGGCGAAGCAACTTGAAATTGCAAAAAAGGCAGTAGCCACTAAAGAAAACAATCTTAGCGGAAAAAAAGCTGAGCTTGAAAAAATTATTAATGAAACCGAAAAGGAAGAAAAACATTATAACAAGGACGCAGCAGAAGCACGCAGCCATGTCGATGAGCGTCTTCTTACAAGCTATGATCGTATTCGCAAAAATTACAGGAACGGACTATCAGTTGTGCCAGTAGAAAGAGATAGCTGCGGCGGATGTTTCCATGCCATACCTCCACAAAAACAAAGTGAAATTAAACTTCGAAAAAAAGTGATGGTGTGTGAGAATTGTGGCCGTATTCTGGTA
>JANXYS010000526.1 GCA_025355935.1 Chitinophagales bacterium
GACCACTTTGCTTCCACTCGGTAATCATCTCAAGAAATTGTGTACGTTGCTCTATTGTTGCCGGCATAAAATTATCTTTATGCAAAGCTGAGATTATTTAGTGGATGAAGGGTAAGGGTGGTAGTCGGATGCTTACATTACAATCAAGTTCGTTCTACCCCAAGTAGTTGACACGTATTTGAACTTCATCCTTTGCTTCATACACTAAAACTACAGCTTATGCACCCAAACGTCTACAGTTTATTTGTAAGAAATATCAAATGGATGCTAGGTGTCCACATGCAAAAGCGGTAAACTTCGTAGTGATGTATGGGCCCTCCAAAAAGCACTTTCCGTGGCAATGCAGTCCCTGGGTTACCATTCAGCACCGGGGTAAGTTCGCTGCAAATATTGCAAATCTGCTAAAATAAATCCCATATGCTCAGTGTGGATTCCCTGCTTTCCTCCTTTTTGCATGAATACGTTTTGCGGTACCTCAAGAGTTGCCTGAATTAAAATAGGGGTGAGTTTTTCGCTCCATTCCTGCTGAATTACGTTGTAATCAGTAATGGACGTTTCATAGGTAGCAGCTATAAAAAACTCGCCTGTATAAGGCCAAAGGGCCTGAAGCGCAATAAGCATTCTTTCGTGACTTTCGTCTGTTCCGTCGCCAAGACGAATTACCCATTCGCTACTCCATTTGATATGATAGGCCACTTCTTTCAAGGCTTTTTCTGCAATTGCAGACAGTTGTACATCATGCCCGTTTAGAAGGCGGTTGTAGAGAGATTGGGAGTAAAGGCTGTATAAAAGTTGCCTGAGCACCGTATGCGCCCAATCTTGTTTAGGCAATTCTGTGATTAAAAGGTTTTTAAACTCCCTCTCGGTTCTGAGGTAGGCAAGCGAATCTTCCGTAAGGTCATTGTGGGGAAGCTGACTTGCTCCGGCATTTTCATTTAACAACTTTGCTGCATACTGATAAAAGTTGCGGGACTGCCCTATGAGGTCTAATGAAATATTTGTGATCGCAATATCCTGCTCGAGGATCGGGCCGTGAGCACACCACTCCGCATTGCGCTGGCCGAGAATTAGATTTGTATCTGCGAGGAATAATACAAAATCAATTAGCAGATTTTTCTTTTGAGAGTCGGTGAGCATTGAATCGTTTTATTAAAATGGCCAGGTCTATTAACGCTGTTCGTTTACATGTGTTTTATCTCATCCGGCAGATCATAGAATGTTGGATGCCGATAAATTTTATCCTCAGCGGGCTCAAACAAACTTTCGCTTTCACCCGGGTTCGTAGCATGAATATGTTTGCTCTCTACCACCCAGATGCTCACTCCTTCTTGTCTGCGGGTATATACGTCTCGCGCGTTTTCGATTGCCATTTGAGCATCCGCGGCCTTCAGGCTTCCGGCGTGCTTATGATCAAGACCTTGTTTACTGCGAATGAAAACCTCCCATAATGGCCAGGCATCCTCATCATGCATAGCTTTTTTCTCCTTCGCTATTTCTCCCCCTGGTTCCTGCTCACCAAAATCACCATATAACTGTTTGCCGATAAATGTCTTCATTGAAATAATTTAAAAAGTAATCACAGGGTTGCTACGATGCACGTTGGGTGATGTTTTATTTTAAAATTCAGGGAATTGGCTATAAAACAAAGCTCATTTGCCTTAGCGTGCAAGCTATTGGCTCTGCCGGTCATTGAAATGTTTGATAGCGTTACTTCAGGAAAAAGGTCAATCGAACTAAATTTTCCACCTCCACCAGCTGTTTCCAGCATTATGCCTTTTGGCTGGTCGCGATAACCGGTTACAATAACCCCAGCCTTTGAACACAAATGCAAATACCATAACATATGGCATGAAGAAACAGACGCGAGAAGTAATTCTTCCGGATTATATCTTGCAGGATCTCCAAGAAATTCAGGATCGGAACTTCCCTTGATTAGCTCTTTGCCTTCAACTATTATTTCATAATCCCGTTTATACCCATGGTAATTAATCGTGCCGGCACTGCTATTGCCCAACCATTTAATACCAAGTTGATATTGATGTTCTTTCATTAAGCGACTTTTACAGAAATTCTTGCCTGTTGCTTTTTGGCATAAGCCAGTGCCGCCTCCCTTACCCATTTACCCTCCTCATGTGCTTTGTTACGCGCCTCCAGCCTTTGTTTATTACAAGGTCCGTTACCTTTAACAACTGCCCAAAATTCATCCCAATGAATTTCACCAAAGTCATACTGACTGGTGACCTCATTGAATTTTAGGTCAGGATCAGGAAGTGTCATTCCTAATAATTTTACCTGCTCAACAGCCATATTTACAAATTGCTGGCGAAGTTCATCGTTGGTTTTACGCTTGATCTTCCACTTCATACTTTGATCGCTGTTCGTACTTTCCGCGTCTTTAGGTCCAAACATCATCAAGCTTGGCCACCACCAGCGATTGATTGCATCCTGGCACATGGCTTTTTGTTCCGGGGTTCCTTTACTTAAAACCAGTAAACTTTCAAATCCCTGGCGCTGGTGGAAACTTTCTTCTTTACAAATCCGAACCATAGCTCTTGCATATGGTCCGTATGAGGTACGGCACAACATTACCTGGTTTAATATTGCAGCACCATCCACAAGCCACCCTACCGCACCCATGTCAGCCCAGGTTAAAGTTGGATAATTAAAAATGGAGCTATATTTCGCCTTTCCGGAAAGCAAATCCTCTATCATCTGTTCTCGGCTGGTACCAAGTGTTTCAGCTGCAGAATAGAGGTAGAGACCATGACCCGCTTCATCCTGAACTTTAGCAATCAGGATGACTTTTCTTTTAAGAGAAGGAGCACGACTAATCCAGTTCCCCTCCGGCAACATCCCAACTATTTCACTATGAGCATGCTGGCTTATCTGTCGGACATTCGTTTTTCGGTACGCATCAGGCATCCAGTCTTTTGATTCGATTTTGATTTCTCTTTCGATCTTTTCTTCAAATATTTTTTCAAGATCATGAATTTGCATAAATGACATTTTAAAAGTAAAGATACAATTACACTAACAGTTGTTAGCTAATTTATATGAAAACATTGTAAGAACCTTCTCTATTGCTAAGCTTACTTTACATCGAAATCGATTACTATTTTCGATGTTACAGGGTGGCTTTGACAGGTAAGAATATAGCCTGCTTTTACTTCTTCAGGCTCTAACGCATAATTTACATCCATCCTGACTTCCCCTTCAACTAGTTTTGCCCTGCACGTGCAGCATACCCCGCCTTTACATGCAAAGGGGATATCCGCACCTTGGTTTAACGCGGCATCCAGGACACTCATACCGTTGAACGCCAGTGCAAAATCGAAGCTGCGGCCATCAACCTTGATTGAGATATTACTTTGGGGCCCCTCATCTAGCGAGGTTGTTATATCGTGCATATTGCGCGGCGTTTGCCCGGGGGTAGTAAACAATTCAAAATGGATAGAATCTTTAACTAAGCCTTCTTTTAGCAAAAAACTTTCAGCAGTGATGACGAGCTCCTCGGGTCCACATAGAAATATATCATCAAATTGAGTGAACGTCAATAATTTCCGGAGTGCCTCCAGTTTGTTTTCATCTATCCGGCCGTAATTAATGGTAGACTCTGTTTTTTCACGACTTAGGATATTGATAAAATTGAACCGATCTATGAAACTGTTTTTCAAACCCTCGAGCTCATCGAAAAAAATTATGGAGGCTCGGTTCCTGTTAGCGTAAATCAACGTAAACCGACTCAAAGGATCGCGGAATAACGTATGCTTTATAATTGAAAGTACAGGTGTAATTCCGCTGCCCGCTGCTATTGCCAGGAAGTTTCCCGCTGGCTTCTTGCTGACCCGCGCATTAAATTTCCCGGTGGGTGGCATAACTTCCAGGAAATCACCGGGCTTTAATATATCATTTGCGAACGATGAAAATACACCACCTTCCACCTTTTTAATTGCAATCTTTAACTCCTTCTCGTGAGGAGCTGAGCAAATAGAATAGGAACGCCTGAGTTCTTCGTTACCTAATTTCTTCTTAAGCGTTACGTTTTGCCCCTCCCTGAAATTAAAGTCTTCCTGGATGTCCGGGGGAACTTCGAAACTTACCGATACGCAGTCGTCCGTTTCTTTTCGGATCTTTTTTATTTTAAGTGTGTGAAAATGCACCGCCATAGTTAAACTGTAATTCCTTTTATGAGATGTTGAACGATATTATTTTCTAATGCTTTAGTATTCACCTGGCCCTTGTGCTTCTGCCAGAATTCAAGGCCGCGAACAGCAGAAAGAATAGTAAGGACAGTCACCTGGGGATGTATCTTCCGAAATTCTCCGGAATTAATTCCATCTTTTACGTACTGTACCATCTGGGTTTCATAAGCTTTACGCTGACTGAGAAAGTCATTGAGAAATGGCTCTGGCAACTGTTTCCATTCGTGGTTTGCAACAAACACTTCGTCGAAAGACTTTAACATGATCTGGATATGAAAACGGATGAGCTTTTCAATTTTTTTGGTTGCCGTAAATTCGGATGTTTCAAGGCTTTCAATATGAATGGTAAACTGGCGGGCGATATTTAAACAAATATCCTGGAGAAGTTCACTTTTTGAACCAATGTGATTGTAGAGGCTCGGAGCTTCAATACCGAGAACTTCAGCAAGCTCGCGCATCGAGGTTGCGCGAAACCCTTTCTTTCGAAATAATCCCGCCGCGCATTTTAGAATAACATCATTCCTGCTTAAGTTTCGCGACACCTTAATTTTAGCCATAAAACTGTTTGAGCAAAACTAATGGATATTAGTTTTATTATAGTTTGTCGTTTTAATATTTTCCAATAGCAGCGTCTTGTTGATCAAATTGAGCCAAGGTTTAAGCTTCTTTAACGGTTCGTAATGTTATTTCACATTCCTGTTTTGCTCAAGTTTTATTATTAATTTTGTATGAAAAGCATACTGATGCATTTGAAGCCTGTTGACAAAGTTGAAAATATTTCCCCTGAAAACTTTAAAACAAATTACTACGATACCAAAACGCCCATTATCATAACCGGGCTTTCAAAAAAGTGGCCGGCATATACAAAATGGAATTGGGACTATTTTATTGACACCGTTGGACTACAGGAAGTAGCGGTTTACAACAATATTAAAAGTGACTCTTATACGCCTATTAATACTGCGGACGCCTACATGAAATTCGGCGATTATCTTAAAAAAGTAAAAGCGGGCCCACTGGATCTTCGCATTTTCCTTTTCAACATTTTTCAGCATGCCCCGGAAGTGACCGGCGATTTCTCCTGGCCCGATGAATTAATGACTGGATTCGTGAAAAAATACCCCATGTTGTTCGTTGGGGGGCAAGGATCTGTAACTCATATGCATTTCGATATTGACATGAGCCATATTTTACATACCCAGTTTCTTGGGCGAAAGAGAGTTTTATTGTTCCCGCATGAAGAACAGTATAAGCTCTACCGTAAGCCCTGGGAAGTACTCAGTCTGGCGAATTATGCGAATTATAGCGAATCGTTTGACTACACTAGTTTTCCAGCTGTTAAACTAGCCCGGGGATACGAGGTTATACTTGAACATGGCGATACGCTATTCATGCCCGCCGGCTACTGGCATCATATGGAATATATCGATGCAGGATTTGCGATGAGTTTAAGAGCGATGCAAAGTGATCTCGGTGGAAAAATGACCGGCCTTTGGAAGCTTTTTGGAATGAGGGGTATTGATACCCTGATGAAAAAAACGGCCCCGCAGTGGTGGTACGACCGAAAAAAGAAACAATTATTGAAGCACGCGAACGAAGAAATGAAAAAAATTTAAAAGAAAAAATCAGAAATTATTATGATAATACAATAAATGTATTACTTTTACGTCCTGCACAAAATTGCTATCTCCAATTCTATCTTATTTAAAGCTTCCTGGAAATAATTTTCCATCTCCAATCATCTTTTCTGACTAATTAAGTGTAAATATTTATTTATTCATACATAATATTATAAGTACCTCGCAAAGTTTTTCTTGTGGTTTCAGAGGTAAGCAAGGCCGGTGATTTTTATCACTGGCCATATTTTTTTTAATCAAGGGATTGATTAATAAAATCAATGAATGGCTTTACTGCCCCGAATCCTGAAGCAACAACTTTTACAAATGAGGGGGAATATAAATCAGCATCGTTAAACTGAGTGGTAGTTACAAAACTTTTCATTTTCAGAAAATTGATCGCCGGATTACTTTCATCATACCCCTTAGGCGGTCGGGTGAGGGTGTTATCACCAGAAAGACCGTTAGGAAAATGCTTTTTAAATTTAGTTGCCCCCGTAATTTTTTGCCATTCGCTAAAATTGTAGTCTATTTCCTGCCGAATCTTAGAAAGTGCCGGTCCTTCCGGCTGCCAAATACCTGCAGCCATAAAACTTTTACCAGGCTGAACGTGGATGTAATATCCAGCCCCATTCCCTTTTTTTCCCTCCCTATTAAAGTAAGCAGACATATTGTTTTTATAAGGGCTTTTATTTTTGCTGAAACGCACGTCCCTATTAATGCGAAATGTGCAATTCTTTGCTAACTGTCCACTGATCGATGGATCAGAAACAGAAATGGCGGGGATCAGTTTTTCAACAAAAGCTAAAAAGTCGGCTTTTGCATTTTCGTATTCAGGTCGGTGAGCCTCGAACCAGGCACGATCATTATTCTTCTCTAGCAGTGAAAGAAATTTTATAATTCGTTTATCAATCATCATCAACTTATTTAAGGCAGCAAATTTACTCAATAAAAAAAGGAAACGTCTTTCAACGTTTCCTTTTTTGAATCATAATGTTATTCTTAAACCTGCGCCCAGTTCTCGCCGCTTTTAATTCGGTACACAGTCATTTCACTTACGTCATATTTTTCGGCCAGTTGTTTATAAGTAAGTTTACGTTTTGGATTCTCGATAACCGACTTAATTGCCCTCACTTGGGAAAGACTCAATTTCAGTCCTTTTGTCCGGTTTGCCTGGCGTTGTTTATAAGCGATTTTCTCCGGGCTCCCCTGTTGGTGCCCGCTAGCTTCTTCCGTAGTTGCCCACTTAAGATTTTTAAAATTATTGTCCGTCTTTTTATGATTGTTATGGATAACAAATTTTTGTTTCGGCGATTTTTTCGGGCAGAAATATCGTGCTACTTCACGATGGAGATAAATAGTTCCACTTCCCGTTTCAACGTGCAGGTTAAGCGTCCGGTATCCTGATGTAACGGACCCGTTCAGTAATTTGCCGTCCGCAATAACATCCTCATTGTAACTTGCTGCCCTGCCAAGGTTGGAGACAGCGTACTTTTTGCGGAGATTTTT
Source organism: Chitinophagales bacterium (assembly GCA_025355935.1). GTDB lineage: Bacteria > Bacteroidota > Bacteroidia > Chitinophagales > Chitinophagaceae > Ferruginibacter. The sequence continues at coordinate 7,328 of JANXYS010000526.1, forward strand.
GTGGCCGTTGAATAAAATTTGTTTCCAAATCTCTCCATTTAATTTTTTGACCATTATGTTCGTTTTATAGTTTAAGAGTAGTTTACGGATGTCTTCCTATAAATATAATGTTTTTTTTTACTAAGAACTAAGCATTTTTAAAAAATCATCTTCACTTAATATTTTGATACCCGGAATTTTTTTTGCTTTCTCCAATTTGCTGCCTGCATCATCGCCAACAACGAGGTAGTTTAGTTTACTACTAACGCCGCCAAGAATCTTTCCACCCGCGGCCTCTATCCGTTCTTCTGCTTCGGTTCTTTTCAATTTATTAAGCGTCCCGGTGAAAAGAAAACTTATCCCGGAAAATGTTCCCGAGGCTAATGATGCTGAAGCTGTTCGCTCAATGGATACTCCCAGTTCCTTTAATTTTCTGAGGATGGCTACATTATCGTGGTTTTTAAAAAACTCTGTAATGCTCGAAGCTACCTTAACCCCTACATCATCAATTTGCCGTAAAGTTTCTTCTGAAAAATCGGCGAGTTCGAATATGCCGGAAACTGATTGGGCCAGTGTCTTAGCAGTTGTTTCACCCACATACCTTATTCCCAAAGAATAAATCAACCTATGGAGTGGCTGCGATTTAGCAGATTCAATTGCTGATAACAAATTCTCGATTGATTTTGAACCGAGACCTTCTAACCCACCTAATTTATCGGCGGTTAATTCGAAAATTGAGGGGATATCTTTTATCAGTCCCAGTTCATAAAATTTTCGAACGTTAGCCTCACCGAAGCTGCGTATATCCATCGCATCTTTACTTACAAAATGGATAATTCTTTCAACAACCTGCGCCTTGCAATTAATATTTATACAGCGCCATACGGCCTCCTCTCCTGTTTTAAAAAGATCATCATGACAGACCGGGCAATTCTTTATAAACACTATAGGTTGTTCGGCGCCTGTTCGTTTTTCGGTCAGCGACCGTACTATCTGCGGTATCACATCGCCACTGCGTTCGATTAAAATCGCGTCCCCCAGCATAAGATCTTTCTCCCGAATATACTCTTCATTATGAACAGAAATACTCCCAACGGTAACGCCACTCACCTGTACCGGTGCGATCTTCGCCACTGGTGTCACTGCGCCAGTTCGGCCAACCTGGTATTCTATATCAAGCAATTTACTGGTTGCCTGCCGGGCTTTAAATTTATAGGCAATAGCCCAGCGTGGGTGATGAGAAGTCATACCTAATTTATCCTGCAGAATAAGGTTATTCACTTTTATCACCATGCCATCAATTTCATACGGCAGGTCATCGCGCTCACCTTCAAATTCCTGTATAAAATGAACGACCGCTTCAATACCCTTTA